>VBGO01000183.1:3354-8620 GCA_005882525.1 Chloroflexota bacterium | reverse complement strand
GAGATCTGTCTCCTCTCAACATCTTGCGCGACCTGCTGATTCTCTCGCTGCGTGCTGCTCCCGTTTGGGCCTCTCGAAACCCATCGGAACTGCGCCCAGGGAACTGACTCGGCCACCACTTCGTACTGTTGTCCGCGTGGCTGATCCCATATTCGAGCACCCGCGGCTGGCCGCCATCTATGACGCGCTCGACTCCGATCGGAGCGACCTCGATGTGTACGTCGCCATTGCGGAGGAGCTCGGTGCGCGTCGCGTGCTGGACGTCGGATGCGGAACAGGCACGTTCGCACAGCTTCTCGCCGATCGCGGCCTTGAGGTAACGGGCGTTGACCCGGCTCGGGCCTCGCTCGACGTTGCGCGAGCCAAGCCGGGCAGCGAGCGTGTGCGATGGATCTGCGGCGATGCGAAAGCCCTGCCCGCCATGCAGGTCGACCTAGCCACCATGACCGGCAACGTCGCCCAAGCGATCGTTGAGCCATCGGATTGGGAGGGCACGTTGCGTGGGGTCTATGACGCGTTGCGGCCTGGCGGGCATCTCGTGTTCGAGACGCGCGATCCGGCAAAACGGGCGTGGCGGGACTGGAATCCCGCGGCGTCGCACAAGATCACCGAGATCGAGGGTGTTGGCGCGGTCGAGAGCTGGGTAGACGTGGTCGAGGTCATCGGTCCGCTGGTGACGTTCCGTTGGGTGGTGGTGTTCGCTTCGGACGAGCAGCTAATGGCGTCGGACTCGACGCTACGTTTTCGGGAGCGTGACGAGATCGAGACGGCGCTGGTCGCTCATGGATATGCGGTCAAAGAAGTCCGCGGTGCGCCAGATCGGCCCGGACGAGAGTTCGTGTTCTTCGCGCAGCGCCCAGGGTGAGGGGCCGGGCCATCGTGAAGGCAGATAGCGCCTGGCGTCGGTTGAAGGCGGTGGCCGGACAATTCGAGATTCTTAACCGGCTGGATTGGCTGCACCGCTCTTCTGCTGCATGCTGCCGGCATGGCCAGGACTCCACGCGTTCCCTCGCAATTGACGAAGCGACCTTTTTCTCTTGAAGAGGCGCGCGCTGCTGGGCTCACTCGGAGCTCCCTGAGGGCGAACGCCTGGAAGCATCTCGGGCGGGGCCTCTATTGTTGGAGAGGCCTACGAGAGGATCCATGGCTGTCGCTATCGGCGTGGCAGCACGCTCTCCCAGCACCGATCGTCTTCGCCGGCGCGACCGCGGCCTGGCTGCTCGGTCTCGACCTCGATCCGATCAACCCGGTCGACATAGTGATACCTCCTCGCTCAGGCATACGGTCCCGAACGGTCTGCGCGCAAGGCACTCCGAACTGACGCCCAGGAGACAATCGTCATTCGGGGCTTGCGCGCAACGGCGCTCAATCGGACACTCGCCGACCTGTGCCGGCGGCGACCGGAGGTGAAGGCGCTTGTCGCGATCGACATGGCGCTGCATCGCGGCCTCACTGATGGAACCGCGCTTCCGTGTGCCGGGACACGCCGATTGCGCGCCCTGGCGGCTCTGGCCGCGCCCGCCGAATCGCCAATGGAAACCCGACTTCGGTGGCTCCTGATCGATGCCGGGCTTTCGCGCCCTGAGGTTCAGAAGGATCTGCGTGACGGCGATGGTCGATTCGTGGGTAGGGCCGACCTCTACTATCCGGCGGCGCGGCTCGTCATCGAGTACGACGGCGGCAACCATCGCGACCGCCTCGTCGAGGACAATCGCCGCCAGAACCTACTTGTCAACGCTGGATTTCGGCTGCTGCGGTTCACCGCCGCAGACATCTACCACCGTCCGGACGTTGTGGTTGCGCAGGTGCGGCAGGTGCAAAACGGGCGGAATCCCTCGCGGGAAGTGCGCGGTTTGCGCAAAACGCGCGGAATTCATCGGAGGAACGCGGGATGAGCGGAGAGGGAGAGATTCGAACTCTCGATGGGCCAGTGACCCATAACGGTTTTCGAGCTCGACTCGATGACCGATCCCGTTCTTAAATTCAGAAACGGCCGTCGGGCCATTTCCCATAACGGTTTGCGCCGTTAGCCTCACGGTCTCTTTCGCCCCGCGAGGCGGAAACAGAGTATCAGGCCGATAGGGGCAGCGCCACAGCCCGTTCAGAAGACTGGCGTTGTGCAGCATGTCTGATGAACAGACTCCAAGCTCACGACCGGTGCGGACGGCGACTGGTCGCTGGCGGGTAAGACGCCTAAGATCATCGCGAGATCTTGACAGCCACATTCAGAGATCGCCCGCAAGTGGTTCAAGTCTGTGCCTCGATCCTTTAGCCCTGTCGACATGACTGGGCGGCTCCCTTTCCCTCAGGCTGCTGTCAAATGGGACCGTGCTGCCGCCCAATCCGCATTGAAGGATGCGGAGAAGATCCGGGCGGAAATCCTTTCGAAGTTTCCGATGGATAGTTGGGCCGATCTGCCCCTTAACCGCTATGCGCTGGGGACAGACCAACCTCAAGGGTCGTGGTGCTGGTGGATGGAGTTCAACTCACAAGAGCTTGGGAGCATGCGCGGTGGTGCAGCGCAAAAGCATCTGATCTTCAGGCGGAAGGCGGATGGAAGCTGGTGGTACCTCAGCAAGCGCTATGCCAACGAGGACGAAGCATGGAAAGCCATCCGAGCGGGCTATCTACAGGCGTTCGAGCTTGCAAAGGCGGGTCGCTTCCCCGAGATCGACACGATCGAATCTATCGAAGGCGGTTATGCGATCCGCACTAAGACGCTATACGTGTACTTCCCCAACGACCTTTTGCCTATCTATTCGACCGCTCACCTTGCAAATTTCATCGAGATGTTCGGCGGCGACGTGGGCGCTCGCGGCGTAATAGCAGCGAACCGATACCTACGGGAGATCCTGCTTGCCAAGCCCGAGTTCAAAGGCTGGTCGGGATGGGAGATCATGCAGTTCCTCTACTGGTGGGCAGATCCGCGAGGAACCCTGCACATCGTGAAGATCGCTCCCGGTGAGCAAGCACGCTACTGGCAACAGTGCATGGAGGGCGGCTTCATCTGCGTTGGCTGGCCCAAGGTTGGCGATCTGCGTCAGTACGCATCGCGGGAAGACTTTCAAGCGCAGTTCATGTCGACCTACGGTCCGGAATATGGGCGCGGCGTCGCGAACGCCTCGAAGAAAGCTGGCGAACTGTGGAAACTTATGGAGCTCAGCCCTGGTGACATTGTCATTGCGAACAAGGGAACTGCTCAGGTCGTTGGGATCGGAACCGTCGTTGAGCCCGGGTATACGTGGCGCGAAGACGTTGATGGGTTTCCGCACACAGTTAGCGTCCACTGGGATGACACGACGCAACGCACGATCGATCCCGTCAAGGCCTGGGCCAACGCTACAGTCGCCAGGGTCTCCGGCGACCTGTACGAGAAGATCCGATCCGCCACGAAACTTCCACCGCCCACACCGCCCGCCGAGGCTCCAGACGACCTTTGGCTAGAGATCCAATCTGCCCTCACGAAGCGTCGCCAGGTGATTCTCTACGGCCCGCCGGGGACCGGCAAGACTCGAGCAGCTCTAGAGTTCGCGGATTGGTGGCTTGCAGGGAGTAAGGAGGTCACCCAAGTCACGTTCCACCCCTCCTATTCGTATGAAGACTTCGTTGAGGGCTACCGCCCGAAGAAGGATGCCGGCGCTGGCCTCGCGCTTGAGTTGCGGGACGGAGTCTTTAAGGAGCTATGTGGGCGAGCTGCCGCAGACAAAGACCACAAGTACCTCTTGATCATCGACGAGATCAATCGCGGTAACGTGCCGAAGGTCTTCGGTGAGCTGATAACCCTTCTCGAACTTGACAAACGCGGCAAGTCTGTGACGCTTCCCCAGAGTGGTGACTCCTTTGTAGTCCCCGACAACCTCTATGTGATCGGAACAATGAATACAGCCGATCGCAGCATTCGAGTGCTGGATGCCGCCTTGCGACGCAGATTCGCTTTTATTGAACTCATGCCGGATCCCTCGCTACTCGAGGGCGAAGGGCCCGAGGGCCTGAAGATGAATGACTTGCTGACTCATCTGAACGCTCGCATCGCAAAGGCGGTAGGACGTGAAAAGCAGATCGGTCACTCGTACTTTTTGGAGGGAAGCAGTGTCATCAAAGACGGAACGGAGTTTGCTCGTCGATTCCGTCAGGAGGTCTTGCCGCTCCTCCAAGAGTACTGCTACGACGATTATTCCAAACTGGCGGAGTTCATCGGCCCGGACATAGTGGACGTCGAGGCCCAAGCTGTTGATTCCGAAGTCATCTCTGACCCGGCCCGTCTCATCGAGGCGTTGAACAAGCTGATCGCCGACTAAGACGTGTCCGAGACTCGGCCGACGATCTCGATCGGTGAATGGGACGAACAACGGGTTCGCGGAGTCACTCCCACGCCGGACGACCTAGCGCTGTCGACGGATCTTTCCAAGAACGACCGGAGGCTAACAGTCGACTGGTTGGTCGATGGTGCGCGGGTGCGCTCGACGTCCTGGGTAGGTACGGCTCGATTTTCAAGCTTTGAGATACAAATCCAACCAAAGCTCGCCGGTGGAAGTCTCGGGGTGATGACCATGCTTGGCTATTGCAGCGGGCTTGAGGCGCTGTCCATCTTGCCAACGCCCCAGAAGTACACGGCCGAGACCCTAGGACTGGCTGATCTGTGGTGCCTAGTGCTGTCGCGCGAGGCAGAACGGATCTTGATTGGCGGCCCTGAATTCGACTACGTCTGGCAAGAGTCGGCTGAGCCCGCTCTTCGCGGTCGTTTGATGCTTGTGGAGCAAGTAACTCGGCATTTCGGTGAGGTCAATCGTCTCGAGTGTCGGTTCGAGGACTACCTAAGCGACATCCTCGATAATCAATTGCTTCTCAGCGGCTTACGAGCGGGTCGAGCAATCGCGAGGTACGGTGACCTGTCCCAGCGAATGGCACGACTTGGAGCGGCCCTCTCTGAATACACGAATTCGCTGAGTATCGACCTCGAGTCAGCGGAACAACAACTGCAGTACAACCGGCGTAACGAGCACTACCGCACAGCTCACGTGCTGTCTCTGTTGCTGTTGCGTAACTTGCATTTGCGCGACCTCTACTCATCGGGGCGAGCGCCAGCAATTGCCTTTTTGCTCGACATGAACCCTCTGTTTGAGAGATTCGCGACGCAACTCGTGAAGGACGCGATGACCGACCACCCAATCAATGTCTTCCCCCAACGAAGAACCTCCTCGTTGATTGTCAATGAGGCGACCGGCGGTACGTACAGCCGGGTGATACCGGACATGCTGCTGACCCT
>VBGO01000183.1:0-3274 GCA_005882525.1 Chloroflexota bacterium | reverse complement strand
CGCGCGACGTCAGCATTCCGGCAGCGATGATTCTCTACCCCTCCGAAACGACTGCAGCGACTGGCCTCAGGCTTCGCGTTCAAAACATGTCCGCCTTGCAGTCCGCACGCATCACCACTTACCCGCTGCCTGTTCCGGCACTTCTCAATCGAATACGGCAACGAACCCTGATGGGCAGCGCAGAGCTGTCAGACCTACGTCACTCACTGCTCCAAGCGATCGCCGCCGCCTGACTTGCGTTGGCGAGGGCATTTCCTGGCTTAGCCCACATTCTGCAGCTCCAGGCCGACGATAGCGATCGTCTTCTGGGTTGCTGGCACCATGACCGCCGCGGAAACCTCGTCGCTCAAGTAGTCAGCCAAAAGTGGTGGTCGGTCCCCCAGGAAGGCGTCTTGCGGCAGCATGCCTACTGGTGGCAAGCCCAGACCCTCGAAGGAAGGGGCCTCGCTGACAAACGCCGGCACGACCTTCAGAAAGCCATGAGCCCTGTGATAGCCGTCGACCAGGATGTATCGCTCGCGATAACGGGCAATCCTTACGAATGAGGTAACGAGAGCAACCGAAAAGCCCAAAACCGGAGGGCCCTGCGGGGCCTGACCCTGGCCAGCACCAATCAGACGCAGATTCGGATTGGCCGAAGTCAGCACCCACGCCTTCTGTGCCTGGTCGAACGTGGCGGGCAGCTCAACCGGCTGAGTTGTCGGAAGTGAAACCCGAGCGATCGATGCGATATCACCCAACTGGGCAGCTGCAACGCGTTCATCGGCGTGATCGACATGGACCAATGGCTGAGCCGCGATCACGCGCGCCAAATCGATCAGCACTACTCGGCATCCGGAAGCAATCAGCCCAGCGGCGGCTTGGTCCTTCTCCAGATCAGCGATGTACGGAGTAAGCGCTGCTGTCGCGGGCTGTTCAATACCAGACTGATCGATCCCGGTAGCTCGCCGAGCGACCCCATCTCGAAGCCTTTCGACGAGCTGTCTCTGTTCGTCGGTGGGCGCAACGTCTTGACGGCGACCGGTGAGCATCAGCAAGGCTTCATTTGGCTGCATCCATCCAAGAAGTGCGCGCGCCGGCCGCTCAACGCGAGCGGCTGGCTGCAACATTGTTTGCGCAACACCCAACATCAAGCGTCAACCTCCTGTGCACGCCGCTGCATCGCTTCTGCCTCGATCATCGGCTTCGTAATGACGGTGATATCGAAGTCGCGCTGCGGCCGGTAGGCGGCGCCGAACAGGAGCTCCGTGAGGCAGGCGAGCCGGCGGCCATCTTGGGGGAGGTGGTCGCGCGCGAAGTTGGCTCGGTGGCCGCCGCCTTCAAAGCCAAGGCAGCCGAGCGCTGTTATTCGCTCCCGGTCAAGCAGCTCACCCTCAGGCGCCCATCCCCTTGAGCCGACCTCGCCCAGAAGCGCCCCGTCATGCAGGATGAACTGCACGTAACAGTCCGGCCTGCCGCGAAGCTCGAAGATCACGCAGTCGCGGTCCTCGCCCTCTGACAGCAGGCGGCTGACCGCTGTCTCGAAGAGCTCCAGTCGGATCTCCCTCTTCACGCCAGAATCGTCGTGAACCCTGGTGACAGCTGGTTGGTGCCTTCGCGGCACCGTCCGGGACTTGGCAGTGGTGTTTGCGCTTCTCATGGCACCACCTTCCCCCCCGCACGCGACAGCTGTTTGTCGCGTGCGAAAAGGAAGAGTTCAGCCGGCGCGCTGCTCCCGAGGCTGCCTCCGTGCCCGGACTCCGCCGACCAGCTTCTCGTGTTCAGCAACAAGGCGACGGAATTCCGCCGGCGCCAGCAACCCATACGTGTTGGCCATCTTCCCCACCTCATCGCTGACAGAGCGCCGAAGTTCGGCTGGCTTGACTACCTCGCATGAACCGCCCCAGCCGAGCACCCAGTGGCGTATCTCCAGCCAATGCCCTATCCGGAGGGTCATTCGGAGGCGTCCTCCAGACAGCTCCTCAAGTACCTGGCTCGGATGCCAGATAGTCTCGCGCACGCGCGCGGCGACGTCCGACTGAAAGATCAGCTCGGCTTCGATCGGATCACTGCTGCCCCATATCCCCCAGGCACTCTTCAGCTGTTCGTCCACCGAAAAGCCTTTGGGACTCTCGAACCGCTCGTCCCTGATTCGAGCATCGAGGATCCTTTCGACTTTGAAAACTCGGGGAGCTCGGGCCGCTTGATCCCAGGCCAGGAGGTAGCACGAGTGCCCAAACCAGCCCGGCTCGAGGAACAGCGGCCATATGCGCCGAGCCTTTTCGGGAGCTGTCTGATAACGGATATCGACCTGACGTCTACCCGCCCACGCCGTCGCGAGCAGGCCAAAGACCCGGGAGTAAGTAGGGTTCATCGGTTTCGCGCTTAGGCCAAATGCGGCGTTCGCGAGTGGCTGGCGCAGCGGTTCGGGCAGCACCGCGGCCAGCTTCTCGTACGCAGCGGCTGTATGGGCATCAGCTTTATCGGCATGGCGGAGCATCAGGCGGGCGCTAAGCAGCAGCCCGATCGCCTCCTGCAGGCTGAATGCGATCGGCCGCAGCCAGTACTCCTCTCTTACCACCCACCGACCGTTGGCGCTGTAGAAGGGGACCTGGAGCTCAACCTCCAACGCGCCGATGTCCCTCTGGACGGATCGCTGGCTCACACCAATCCGATCAGCGATTTGGCGGGTCGACAGCCCGGCCGGTGCAGCCTGAAACATGCGAAGGAGGTGGATCAGCCGAACGATCCGGTCGCCCTTTTCGAAGCCGTTTTCCGCAACCAAGGCGCCGAAATTATCCCACCGGATTCCGTGGCTCCCACCGCGACAGGCAGCTGTCGCCTCTACCCTGCAGACTGCTAGCGATGCACAACGCGGAGGGCGTCTTGGTCCTGAGCGCAACCGACCTGGTTGGCCATCTGGAATGTGAGCATCTGACACAGCTCGAGCGCATGGCCGCGCTAGGCGAGGTCAAGCGTCCCGATCGAAAGGATCCTGCGCTCGATCTTCTCAGCACACTCGGCGAGGAGCATGAGCGGTACCACTTGGAGCGCTACTCGAAATCGGGGCTCAACGTCGTCGTCGTCGAGCAGCGCGCTTTCACGGTAGACCAGCTGAAGGGAGCGGAGGCCCAGACGGTCCAAGCGATGCGCGATGGCGCCGATGTCATCTATCAAGGTACGTTCTTCGACGGCCGATGGACCGGTAGGGCTGACTTCCTGATCAAGGTCGCCGCGCCAAGCGATCTTGGCGCCCACTCATACGAGGTCGTCGACGCCAAGCTGGCGCGGCACG
>VBGO01000081.1 GCA_005882525.1 Chloroflexota bacterium | reverse complement strand
AGGAGCGGGCCGCTGCCGCAAAGGCGGCGAGAGTCCCGATGGCAACCGCGGCGAGGATCGTCGGGACCCAGCCCGCTCCGACACGGGCAATAACGAGGCCGATCGCCGAGGGGATTAGCGCGCCGCCCACCATCGACGCCGGGAAGAGCCACGAGGTTGCTCCAGGATTGGCAGGGTTCAGCGTTGCCAGCCAAGCGACACCTGTAGGGAAGACCGGGGCAATCGCCAGGCCGGTCGCGATGTAGGCGACCGGAGCGAAGGGCGCGATCAACGCTCCCGCCAGGCACAGGACCGCGACCGCCGTACCGCCCAACACGATGGCCGAATCAGAGACGCGCAAGGTCAGCGGGGCAACCAGGAAGCGACCCGCGGCGAGCGCTAACCAGAAGCCCGAGGTGAGCGTCGCCGCCGCGGCGAGGCCAAAACCAGCCGAGTGCAGATGGGTCGGCATCCAGCCCGCCACGCCGATCTCGACGCCAACATACAACCCAAAGGCGGTTGCGAAGATGACCACCAGGCGGGCCGTGCGGCGGGAGCTGGGCGCTGTGCCGCTGGAAGACGCCCCTCGAAGACGGCCTGGAACACCACGGAATCCGAGCAGCGCGACCGCTGCAACCGCCGCGCCACCGGCATAGATCAGCCCGTAGCGGGCTCCAGCGATCGACACCAGGATCGGTGCCGCAACCGCGCCGATGCCGAAGACGCCGTTGAGCCCGTTTAATAACGCGACCCTTTTGGGGTTGACGCTGTAGGCCAGCATCTGGTTGATGCGCAAATCCAGCGCCCCGAAACCAATCCCGATCAGGAAGACGCCGGCAAGCATGACGAGCCACGATAGGGCCAGGGCCACGCCGATGCAGCCGATCGCCATCAGACCGAGCGCTCCCGAGACCGCGACCCGGCTGGTGAGCCGGCCCAAACTCAGCATGGACGCCGTCACGCCGAGTAGCCCGCCTGCGAAATGCACACCGAAGACAAGGCCCGCCACCGATACCCCGATCGCGAACCGCCGCATCAGGTAGGGGAGGAGGGGGCCGTAGGCGGCGGCCATCGCTCCCATGAGCAATAGCGTGAGGCCCGCGCTCGAGAGGGCGGCCCGGGATAGAGCGATCCGGTCGTCCCTAACGATCAACCGTCGGAGGCGGAGTCCCGGGGCTCCCGGATCACGGCTACATCCCGTGGTTTGAGTCGCACCGCACCGCCGGGTCGGTCGCCGCCGGCACCGAGCAGGTCCTCGCCGGTGGGCGCCGCACGGACATCGACAGACTCCTCCGAGTGGTTCATCAGAAAGAGGATTGAACCGCCCGGCGCTTCCCGCCGAATCGCCTCGACGCCCGCCGGCGCGTTGACGACCGGCGTGACGCCGGCTTCCGTCGCGACGCGTCGGAGCAATTCGGCCATGGCTGTCGCGTCGAGACGGGTGGCCAGGTAATGGGCGTTGCCGTTCCCGTACTCATGACGAGTGACGGCAGGCCGACCATCGAGAACACCGCTCGCGAATTCCGCGATTTTCGCCGCACCCCCTCCGTCGCCGCCAGGGGAACTGAGATTCACGAGTTCGGTCCAGAGGCTCGACGGTGTGGTCGTCCCATCGCTCCAGCGGATCGGAACCGTCGTACCTGCTGGAAGCGGCAGGAAATCGACCACCTCGATGCCAAGCATTTCCCTGAACGGAGCGGGGTAGCCGCCGAGCCGCACGTGGTCCGCTGAATCGACGATCCCGCTGAAGAACGACATCACCAGCCGGCCGCCGCCGCGCACATAGCCGACGAGATTGCGCGCGCCATCATCGCTAACCAGATAGAGATTCGGCACCAGCACCAATCGAAATCGGCTCAGATCATCCGTAGGCCGGACGAAATCGGCGGTGACGTTGCCATCGAACAGGGCGCGATAGTACGACTCAACCTGATCCATCAAGCGCAGCTCGGTGGAAGGCTTGGACGGCAGCTCGAGCGCCCACCACGACTCCCAATCGATGACGATGCCGACTTGCGCCTTGACCCGCGCGCCGCAGACGACATCGAGCCGCTTTAGCTCGGCGCCTAACTTCACAACCTCAGGCCACGTTGGAGAAGCCTCCACCGAACCATGCGGCACCAACGCGCTGTGGAACTTCTCGGCGCCGGCCCGCGACTGCCGCCACTGAAAAAACATCACGCCGTCGGCGCCTCTCGCGATCGCCTGGTAGCTCCAGAGCCGCATCTGGCCGGGCGCTTTCGCCAGGTTAACCGGTCTCCAGTTGACGCGGTTGGGCGTCTGCTCCATCAGCACCCAGGGACGGCCGCGGCCGAGCGAGCGCATCAAATCTCCCGCCATGGCCGCTCGCATTCCGGCATCGGGGTCGCCCGGATCCGGATACGAGTCGTTGCTGACGATGTCCTCGCGTTCGGCCCAGCGCCAGTAATCCAGCGGTTTGAAAACGTTCATGAAGTTGGTGGTGACCGGAACATCCGGAGTCCGTTCCTTTAACACCGCGCGCTCGATTTCGAAGCACTCGAGCAAGGCATCCGAGCAAAACCGAAAGAAATCAAGCTGCTGGCTCGGGTTCGACCAGGTCGGCGCGCGCCGCGGCGGCAGGATCTCCTCCCAGCTGGAATAACGCTGCGACCAGAAGTCCGCCCCCCAGGCGCGATTCAAGGCATCGACCGTTCCATATCGCCGCTCCAGCCAGTGACGGAAGTCCCGTGCCGATTCGTCGCACCAGCATGCCGGCACGTGACAGCCGTACTCGTTGCCGACGTGCCACATGGCCAGTGCCGGGTGCCGCGCGTAGCGCTCAGCCATTCGCTCGACCAGGCGGCGAGCCGCCAACCGGTAGGCCGGACTGCTCGGACAATAATGCTGCCGCGCACCGGGCCAGAGCCGCACGCCGTCAGCCAGCACCGGCAACATCTCCGGGTGTTCATGCGAGAGCCAGGGTGGCGGCGACGCAGTCGCGGTTGCCAGGTCGACGGCGATGCCACCGCCATGCAGAAGGCTCAAGATCCGATCGAGCCAGCCGAAGTCGTACGTACCACCGGTGGGCTCGAGTCGTGACCAGCTGAAGACGCCGACGGTAACCAGGTTGACCCCGGCCTCGAGCATCAGCCGAATGTCGTCCGGCCAGACCTCTTCGCGCCATTGCTCCGGGTTGTAGTCGCCGCCGTAGGCGAGATGAGGCAAGCGGTTGCCGACCAGGAAGCGCTGACGATCAGGCTGGGCGGGTGTCAGCGGTCAACCTTTGGTTGCGCCCAGGGTCAGTCCGCGAATGAACTGCCGCTGGAGCGCGACAAATACCAGCACCGTCGGAATCGCGGCCAGCACCGCGCCTGCAGCCAGCAGGTTGTAGTTGATGAAGAACTCTGCCTGCAGGTTGTTCAGGGCGCTGGTGATCGGTCGCTTTGCCCCGGTCGACATCAGCACCAATGCCCAGAAGAAGTCGTTGTAGATCCACGTGAAGAGCAGCGTTGCCAGGGCAGCAAGCGCCGGGCGGCAGAGCGGTACGATCACGCTCCACCAGATCCGAAAGACGGACGCACCGTCCACGAGGGCGGAGTCGATGATCTCCTGCGATAGCGTGCGCATGTAGCTGCTCAGCACGAAGATGCTAAAGCCCAGCTGAAACACGACATGGATCAAGATGACGCCGATGAACTGGTCGTACAGGAGTAAGCCGTTGTCAGTGATCGGCATCGGCACCCACTGGTAGAGCCAGAAGAGGGGCACGATGATCACCTGGGGCGGCAACAGATTTCCGGCGGTGAACATGAGCAGCACGAAGAGGCTGAACCGCCACTTAAACCGGGAGACGGCGAAGGCCACCATCGACGCGACGGCCAGCGTGAGGATCACCCCTGGGATGGTGACGATCAGCGTATTCAGGTAGAAATGCGGCAGGTCCGCCTGGGTCCAGGCATTGACGTAGTTCTCCAGGTTGATCGTCCCCGGCCATGACACGAAGCCGTGTTTGATCGTGTCCCCGATCGGACGCAGTGACGTGTACACCGCCCACAGCAGTGGGAATAGCCAGAGTGCGGCCATCACCATCAGGAAGGCGTGCAGACCCACTCGCGCTGGCCGCACCGGTCGACGACGCCTCGCCATCACGACCGCGCTCATGCCGCCTCTCGCGACACCCGCGACAGGTAGAAGACGATCGGGCCCAGCGAGATGACCAGGAGGACCACGGCGATCGCCGACCCAAAGCCAACCAGGTTCGCTTCGCTGATGCTGTTGTTCGTGATCAGGGTCGAGAGCAGCTCGAGGCCGTTGGTGCCGTGATTGATGATGTACGCGATATCGAAGGCACGGAGGGACTCGATGATCGTCACCACCACGATGACGACATTGATCGGCGCCATGGCAGGGAATACCACCCGGAAAAATGTCTGCCCCGCATTGGCCCCGTCGATGGCTGCCGCTTCCCGGAGCGTGGGATCGACGCTCTTCAGCCCCGCCAGGTACAAGATCATGATGTAGCCGACGTGCCGCCAGCTGGCGGCCACCAGAACCGCCCAGATGTTGATCCTCGGATCACCCAGCCAGTCGATTCCCGACTGGTGCCCGGTCAGGCCGATCACGCTGTTGATGAATCCGTCGCTCGGCGCGTATTGCAGTTCCCAGATAAAGCCGACGACGGCGAGCGAGATTACGACCGGCAGAAAGAAGACATTCTGGTAGATGCGTGACCCGCGGATCTCGCGGTCGAGCAACACCGCGATCAGGATTCCCAATGGCGTCGCGATCCCGAGGAAGAACGCCAGCCAGAACAGGTTGTGCGCGACCGCCGGCCAGAAAAGCAGGTACTGGGTGAACAGGATCTTGTAGTTGTGCAGCCCGACAAAGTTGTCGCCGGTGACGGGCCCGATCCCCCGCCAGTTGGTCAACGAAAGGCCGATCGATGCCAGCGTCGGTCCCCAGATGAGGATGACGTCGAAGGCCACCGGAATGCCGACCATGAGCGCCAGGACCAGCTTGTCGCCGCCGGTGGTCAGACTGAATCGGCGCCGCCGACCCTTGTATAGCATCGCCCCCGCCCTGGCGCTTGGTGTCGCCGGAGCGGAGGCGATATCGGTCGACGCGGAATCCACCTCAGAGGCCGACGTCAGGCCTCGGGTGGGAGCGAATCCCAAAACGACTGCATATCCTTCTGCAGACCGGATGTATTGGCGGTGGGGTTGGCGAGGAACTTGTGCAGGAAGCTTTGCATGCCATTGGCCCCGGCGAAGTCGGGCCGCGAGTCGCGGTCGAAGAACTGCGTGATCTTCTGAGCCTGGCCCACGATCTGCGCGGCCTTTTTCTGCAGCGCGCTGTAGCTACTTGTGTCCACATCCTTGGCGGTCGGGATGAAGCCAGCCGCGTTCTGGAACATCAGCAGTTGGGTCGAGCCCCGGCCGTAGAACTGCATCCACGACTTGGCCTGCGCCTTGTCGGCATTAAGGGTCCGCGACTTCGCGCTCATCATCACGATGTCGATCGGGGCGTCCAGCGCCTTCTCGCCGTCGTACTGCGTCCCCATGTCGGGGAAGGCGAAGAAGTCGAGGTCATTGAGGTCGGCGGGATCGTTGGTCGCCGAAAACTCCTGGGAGATGAACAGCCCGAACATCTTCATACCGGACTGCTTTCGGACGAGCGTATCGGCGGCCTGCTGCCACGTCAGGCCGGCGAAGCCCGACGTGTAGTAGGGGACGATCTCCGCCCATTTCTTGAAGACGTTCGTCACCTTCGAGTCGGTCCATTTTTCTTTGCCGGTCACTAGCCTGATGTGGAAGTCGTAACCGTTGAGGCGCAGATTGAGGATGTCGAAGGTGCCCTGAGCCGGCCAGCCGTCCTTATCCCCCATCGCAATTGGCGTAAGACCGGCGGCCTTCATCTTCGAGGAAAGTGATTTGAAGTCATCCCAGTTCGTCGGAACCGTCCAGTTGTGCTGCTGGAGCACACTCTTGCGATAGAAAACGGCCCAGGGGTAATAGTCGACCGGGACGCCGTAGATCTTGCCGTCGTCGCCGGTGACCGCGGTGGCGAACGCCGAGGTGTAGTGATCCTTGACGTTGTTCCATACATCATCGACCGCCGTGGCCAGCCCCTGGTTGGCGAAGAACCGCATCCGATGTCCGGAAAACCAGCTGAAGACGTCCTGCGGCGTGCCCTGGAGATACGAGCTGATCTGGTCCTGGAAGGTGTTGTGGTCGACCGTGTTCAGTTTGACCTTGGTGCCGGTCGCCTTGGTAAAGGCGGCGTTGATCGCCTGGATGCCTTTGAGCTCAGCCGGGTCCGAATGGTTCGAGCCAACCGAAACGGTCCCACCCGAGGCTGACGTCGAGCCAGAATTCGTAGTGCCGCACGCCGCCAGAAAGGCCGCCGCCGCGGCGGCGCTGCCGCCCAGTTTGAGCAGCTCGCGGCGCGACAAACTGCTCCCAAGGATGGGAACGGGAATGCCGACCTCACTGGGAGATGGCGAACGCCGGGAAGTCGGTGTATCGCGCATAGGCCTTCCTCCTCTCGAACCCGTTTCAGGGTAAGTGACCAGAATTATTCGATCTGGATTGGACCACTAAAAGCCAACTGGTGGGTCTTGTCAAGAGTCAGGCTCTCGCCTAATTCAGCTCGCAGATCGTCTATTTGAGCAGCAGGCCCTCGAGCCGCCTGGCGGCGAGGGCGAGTGCCGCCGCCCCGAGGACCACCAGGTAGGCGAGATCAACCAGGATCGAGGGGCCGATGACGCCGGTCGTGAGGCTGCGCAGCAGGTCGACGCCGTGATAGAGGGGCGTCAGTTGCACCACCACCTGGAGCAGCCCGGGATAGAGAGTGATGGGATAGAACGTCGCGGAGAAGAGGAACAGGGGAATCATCACGGTCAGCACGAGGTCGAAATCCTGCCAGCTGCGCACGAACGTCGAGGCCGCCGTTCCGACCGCCGCGAAGGTGAACCCGATCAGCATGGCGGCCGGGAGGGCGAGGAGCGCCCAGGGGGAGATCACAAGCCCGAGCACGGCCATCACGATGATGAAACCGAACGCATAGAGCGTGCCGCGGATCAGCGCCCAGGCGATCTCGCCGAGCGCGATATCGGCGACCCCGATCGGGGTGGCCAGCACGGCATCGTACAGCTTGACGTACTTCAGTTTGTAGAAGAAATTGAATGAGGTCTCGAAGATCGCGCCGTTCATTGCGGACGTCGCCATCATCGCGGGAGCGACGAACACCGCGTAGCGGAGCGGATGGCCGTTCACCTGGACGGTCCCGCCGACCAGCGCGCCCACGCCGAAGCCGATGGCGAGCAGGTAGAGGAGGGGCTCGAAGAAGCCCGACACGATGAGGAGCCAGGCCCGCCGGTACAGGATCGCGTTGCGTTCGACCAGGTGAGCCGCGCGGTCGGCGGCGGGGACCTGGAGCGACCGGCGACGCGAGAGGACCGCGATCATGGAACCAGCCGCCGCTGTAGCGTGACGCGGGCGACGACCACGCCGATCGCCGCGTACGCGAGTAAGACCGCCAGGTGGAGGCCGGCGGAGGGGGGCGCCTGGCCGACCAGGAGGCCGCGGGCGAGGGCGACACCGTGGGCGAGCGGCGTCAGCCAGGCGATGCCCTGGACGAGTTGGGGCAGCTGGTGGATCGGAAAGAAGACGCCGCCGAGCAGGAAGAGCGGTGTGATCAGGAATCGGCCGATGAAGGGAAAGCTGGTGTCCTTCCGCTGGGTCGCGGTAAACGCCAGGATGGGCGTCGCAAACGCGAGCCCGGTGAGGACCGCGACCAGGATGGCCAGCAGCGCCAGGCCGGAGTGGACCGTGCCAAAGAGCAGCATGACGAGGAAGAACGCGCAGCTGCCGAGCGCCAGCCGCAAGGCGAGCCAGCCGAATTCGCCGGCCAACACGTCGAGCACGCCGATCGGGGTGGCCAGCATGCCCTCGTAGGTGCGAAGCCACTGGATCCGGGCCATGATCGGATAGGTCGCTTCGACGTAGGCGGACTGCATCGCGGTGGCGGCGAGCAGGCCGGGGGCGAGAAACGCGAGGTAGGAAACGCCATCGACGGTCCGGCTTGGTCCGCGCGAGATCAAGCTGCCGAGCCCGAAGCCCATCGCCCCCAGAAAAAGGATGGGCGAGACGAACGACACGAAGACCGACCCTTTCCAGGTGCGGCGGTAGACGAGCAGGTGATGCTCGAGGACGCGCAGGGTGCCGGTCATCAGCGATCGATCACTCGATCAGCGTCCGGCCGGTGAGGCGAAGAAACACGTCCTCGAGCGTACTGCGGCGGACCAGGATGGACTCCGGCTGCAGGCCACGGCTGTGCACCGTGACGGCCGCCGCCTCGCCGTCGTTGGTGTACAGCAGGACACGGTCGGGCAGCGGCTCGATGCGCTCGGCGACGCCGTCCAACCTGTCGAGCGCGGGGGTGGTATCGATCGGAAAGCGCAGCTCGAGCACTTCGCGGGTGGAGTACTGATCGATCAGGCTTCGCGGCGAGCCGAAGGCGACGATCTTCGCTTTGTCCATGACGACCAACCGATCACAAAGTTGCTCCGCCTCATCCATGTAGTGGGTGGTCAGGACGATGGTCACGCCCTGCTGCTTGAGGCGGTACAGACGATCCCACACCAGGTGCCGCGCCTGGGGGTCAAGGCCGGTGGTGGGCTCGTCGAGCAGCAAAAGCTCGGGCTCGTTGACCAGCGCCCGGGCAATCGTCAGGCGGCGTTTCATCCCCCCGGATAGAAACTCGACCTCGTCGCGTGCCCGTTCTTTTAACTGCACGAAATCGAGCAGCTGCTCGGCTCGACGCCGTGCGAGATCGCGCGGGATCCCAAAGTAGCGCGCATAGGTGAACAGGTTTTCGTCGACGTGCAGCTCGGTGTCGAGCGTGTCCGCCTGCGGGACGACTCCCAACCGGGCGCGTATCTGCGGACCGTCGTGGACCGGGTCCAGGCCAAGCACGCGCAGGGTACCGGCCGACGGGGACGAGACGCAGCCGATCATCCGCATCGTCGATGTTTTCCCGGCACCGTTCGGGCCGAGGAAGCCGAACGCCTCACCGCGCCCGACGTCGAAGTCGATCGCGTCGACCGCGACCAACTTCGCGAAGCGCTTGGTCAGCCCACGGGCATGGATAAGCGCGTCTGTTGCGGTTGGGGATCTTGCCATTGCGGCGTCGAAACGATACTAGATGCCAGGACGTGCGCTTCATGATCGAGGAGCCATTGCTTGGTCGGCAGCCCGCCGCCAAAGCCGGTCAACGAACCGTCCGCACCAATGACCCGATGGCACGGTAACACGATGCAGACCGGATTCGCGCCGTTCGCGGCTCCCA
The DNA here is from genome assembly GCA_005882525.1 of Chloroflexota bacterium. Classification (GTDB taxonomy): domain Bacteria; phylum Chloroflexota; class Dormibacteria; order CF-121; family CF-121; genus CF-13. The sequence goes on along the minus strand of VBGO01000081.1, from coordinate 7,906 downwards.
TCGCTCGTGCCGCCCGGGGGATGCCCAGTGCCGCCGCCTGCCGGCCGTAGGTGGTCGTCGACCCGAACGGGATATCGGCGAGTGAGCGCCAGACGGCGAGCTGGAAGCGCGTGCCCTCCAGGTCGAGTGGCAGGTCGAAGCTGGTGCGGGTGCCCGTGAAATATTCATCGAGTTGCTGGGCGGTTTTGCGCAGGATCGGATGATCGGGGTTGCGGCGCGGTCGCGGCGTGATGCCGGCTCGCTGCAGCGAAGGTGTCGGCCACAGGATCGCGCGCAGGCCGTGCTCCGACGCCACCAGTGTGAGCTCGCCGACGGGCGTCGGGTGCGTGGTGCTGTGCAGCGGGTTCTTGCTTTTCATCATGAGACCTCCCTGTGGGTGTCGCTGAGCGTTGCCCATAACTGGTGGGTGGCGTAGGATCGCCAGGGCCGCCAGGTGGTGGCGTGTTCGGAAATCGCGCGCGGGTTGCTGCCGAGGCCGAGTCGCGCGCCGGCCTTCTTGATCCCGAGGTCGCCAGCAAGGAATGTGTCGGGATCACCCAGCGCGCGCATCAGGATATAGCCCGCGGTCCACTCGCCCACGCCGGGCAGTGTGAGGAGCTGCTGGTACGTTGCGGCGCGGTCGGCGCCCGGATCGAGCAGCAGCGTTCCTCCCGCGACGGCACGGGCCAGCGCATGCAGCGTCGCCCGTCGTGCCGCGGGGACGCCAAGCCGGGAGAGGTCCGCCTCGGCGATCGCGTCCGCCCGTGGGAACAGGTGCGTCAGGGTCGGGTCGGCGATCTTGATCAGGTCGCCATGCGCGGTCACCAGGCGCGAGGCGAGCGTGCGCGCGGCGACGAGCGAGACCTGCTGTCCGAGAATCGCCTGGATGGCGAGCTCTGTCCCGTCGACCGCACCGGGCGCCCGCAACCCGGGACGACGCTTGACGATTCGCGAGAGGCGCCGATCCCGCGACAGCACCTCGACCACGCTGACGGGATCGGCGTCGAGGTCGAGCAAGCGGCGACACTGTCGCACCGCGCTCGTCAGGTCGGCCATCGACTCGAGCCGGAGCGCGCATCGGATGTGCGAATCGACCGGCTCGAGCGCGACCAATCCGGCGCCGCGTGGCAGGCGCAGCGTGCGCCGGTAGGCGCGACCGCGCGTTTCGGCGACACCGGGCAGCGTGCGGGCGCCGAGCCATCCGAACAGCGCCGACCAGTCGAGCGGAGGACGATAGGGGAGGCGCAGCGTGAGTGTCCCTTCCGCGACATCACCACGGCGCCGCCCCGCTGCCCGCAGCTGGCTGGGGGTGAGCGCGAACACCTCGCGCGTCGTGTCATTGAACTGGCGGATGCTCTCGAAGCCGGCCGCAAACGCCACGTCCGTAAACGGCAGGTCGGTCGTTTCGATCAGCGTCCGTGCGATCTGCGCGCGTTGCGCACGGGCGATCGCGAGCGGGCCGGCGCCCAGCTCACTCAGGAGCAGACGATGAAGATGGCGCTCGCTGACGGCCAGACGCCGGGCCAGGCCGCTGACACCATCGCGGTCGACGATCCCGTCGGCGATCAGGCGCATCGCTCGCCCGACCAGGTCGCCGCGCACGTTCCATTCCGGAGAACCCGGCGAGGCGTCCGGACGACAGCGCTTGCAGGCGCGAAACCCGGCTGACTGTGCCGCCGCCGCGGTCGGATAGAAGGACACGTTCTCTCGCTTCGGCCGCACCGGCGTGGGGCAGCTCGGCCGGCAGTAGATGCCGGTCGTTTTGACGGCTGTGATGAACCAGCCGTCGAAGCGGGCATCGCGGCTCTCGACCGCCCGATAGCAGCGTTCGAAGTCGAGCGGTGAGGCGAGCATGCACCCATTCTGGCGGGTAGGGGCGGATCGCGCTAGCGGAAATCGGACATTCAAAGAGGCCGCTCATGGAGGCGTTCCGGCGCGGCCTGGACCAGCGTCAGGGGCAGCCGGGGCGCGAGCGCGATGGCGGCGAGTGCGGCCAGCAGCGCGAGCCCGAATGCTCCGGCGAGCCCTGCGGCAAGCGACGCGCGGAGCCCTTCCGCGAGCGCGATGCAAACACCCCCGAGCCCGCCGCCGAGCGCGAGGGCGAGACGCTCAGCCACCTGCTCGGAGCTCACCGCCGACCCCGCGCCGGCCGCGTCGGCGCCCTGCATGATCACGAGGTACGCAGTCGGATAGGCGATTCCCATGCCGACCCCGGCGGCGAACCAGGCGATGTACGAGATGGCCAGCGACGCACCTGCCAGCGTTGCGAGGATGCCGATGATCGCGATCGTCAGGATCGCACCGCCCAGGCGAATGAGCGTGATCGATGAGGTACGGACGACGGCATGTGACTGCCACCAGTTGCCGAGCGACCAGCTCACGGTGCCCAGCGTGATGACGGCGCCGGCTTCGGCCAGCGACCTGCCGCGGATCCCGGTCAGCATCAACGGAATGAAATAGTCGGCACCGACGAACGCGATGAGCAGTAAAAAGATCGTCATGATGGCGGCCGGCGGTCCCGGTCGCGCGCGAAGCGATCCCGGAGGAAGGATGTGGCCAAGCGCGGACCAGGTCAGCCAGCTGCCCACGGCCACGAGCGGCGCACTGAGCCACGACAAGAGCGACAGCCCACTGATCAGCGCAGCGACGCCCGCCGCCAGCTCCAACGGCCATCGGATCGATAGTTGAGACGGTCGTTCGGCGGCCGGTACGGCGCGCAGCGCCGGCAGCGCGAGCGCCATCGCGATGACGGTCAGCGGAATGATCGAGACGAAGGCCCACCGCCATCCCAGTGTGCTTGCCATCAGGGCGCCGAACGACGGGCCCAGCAAGCCAGGCACGATCCAGGCACCGGCGAGCAACGCGAGGACGCGGGCGCGGCCGGACTCCGGGTAGATTCGCGTCACCGCCGCCAGCGCAACCGTGTAGGAGCCGCCTGCGCCGACACCCTGGATCACCCGTGCCAGCGCGAGCAACGGCATCGATGGGGCGAGCCCGCAGAACACGGTGCCGGCGATGAAGATCGTTCCGAACAGGAAGAAGGGTTGGGCGGGCCCACGCTGATCAGCCGCGCGTCCGGCGATCGGCGAGAGCACGAGGGCCGCCAGGGAAAACCCGGCAAAGACCAGCCCATAGAACTCGAGCCCTCCGAGATCGCGCCGAATCGCTGGCATGATGGCGATCACGACGAGCGCCTCGACCGCGACCATGAACTCGACGAGGAGGATGCCGGTGGTCAGCCTGCCGCGGCCCTGCTGAAAGAGCTCGCGCCAGCGCATCGGGGTGTCCATCACCGCCTATGGTGACGGAAGCGGCAGTCAGGGATTCTCGGCTGGCGGGGGATGCCGCGATGCGCTCCTCAAATCCGTAGACTGGCGGTCGTGACCGGGCCCGAGATCTACGACGTCGCGGTGATTGGGGCCGGCCCGGCGGGACTGGCTGCCGCGGTGTCCGCGGCGGCGGATGGTCTGAAGACCACCGTGGTCGACGCCTATGCCGCGGGAGGCTCCGCCGTGGCGAGCCCGGTGATCCAAAATTATCCGGGCTTCGCGGACGGTGTCAGTGGCGCCGAGCTCACCCGTCGCATCTATGAGCAGGCCAAACGGTTAGGTGCCATCTTTGCATTGACGACGCCGGCGGTCGGCTTGTCGTCGCGGGGCGCGGTCCGGGCCGTGACGCTGGCTGAGGGCGCCACGATTTCCGCTCACGCGGTCGTGATCGCAACCGGGATCGCGTATCGCACGCTCGGGATTCCGAGCGTTGACAAACTGACCGGGGCCGGGGTCCATTACGCCGACGTGGTGTCGGAGCCGGCGGCGATGGCCGGCCAGGAGGTCTTCATCGTCGGCGCGACCGCGGCAGCCGGACAGGCAGCGCTCGACCTGGCAAAGCACGCGACCAATGTGACGATGGTGGTCCGGGCCGGCTCGATTGCCTCCAGCGTCCCGGCGGGTCTGGCCAAAGAGATCGATCGCACGCGGAACGTCCGGGTCCGGGTCAACACCCAGGTGATCGAGGCCTTCGGCGAAGGACGCCTGGAGGGCCTGCGGCTTCGGCATCGCGTCAGCGGCACGACGGAGGCAGCGAGGACGCGGTCCTTGTTCGTGATGATGGGCGCCGACCCGAACACGGAATGGCTGAAGGGGTCGCTGCTGCGGGATGAGGACGGCTACCTGGTGACCGGCGACGAGCTGGTGCCCGGCCGTAGGTTGCCTCACGGTTGGCCGACCGAGCGCGCGCCGCTGTTGCTGGAAACCAGCGTGCCCCATGTATTCGCGGCGGGCGACGTGCGCCGGGGCGCTGTCAGGCGGGTGTCGTCCGCCATCCTCGAGGGGTCGCTCGCGATCGCGCTGGTGCGGCAGCTGGTTCGCCAGGAAGCCGAGCACGGAGTGGGCGCCGCCCGGTAACGCCGGGCCACGAAGGGAGGCGCGGTGCGGATCGATATTGGGGGCGCAGCGGCGGAGGCGTGCCCGTAGAATTGTCGCGGCAGCAGATGGCGTACCAGACTCTATACCTCAAGTACCGGTCCCAGAAGTTTGGCGACCTGGTCGGGCAGGATGCGATTGCCCAGACGCTTCGGAATGCCGTCGAGCAGGGGCGCGTCGCGCACGCCTATCTCTTCTCGGGGGTTCGCGGAACCGGGAAGACCTCGACCGCGCGGATCCTCGCCAAGGCGATCAACTGTTTGGACTTGAAGGGCGCGGAGCCGTGCGGCGTCTGTACGAATTGCGTCGAAATTGGGACCGGCGCGGCCGTCGACTTGATCGAGATCGATGCGGCGTCAAACCGTGGCATCGACGAGATCCGCGATCTCCGCGAGCGGGTCAAGTATCTGCCGGCGACGCTCAGGGTCAAGGTGTACATCATCGACGAGGCGCACATGCTGACCACAGAGGCCTTCAACGCCTTGCTGAAGACCCTTGAGGAGCCGCCCGCGCATGTGGTCTTCGTGCTGGCGACGACCGAGCCGCACAAGATCCCCCTCACGGTGGCCTCGCGGTGCCAGCGGTTCGACTTCCGCCGGATCGACACCGGCGCGATCGCGGCCCACCTGGCATCGATCGTCGAGGACGAGCAGGTCAAGGTTGACCCGCAGAGCCTCGCCTTGCTCGCCCGGCTGGCACGGGGCAGCATGCGCGATGGCATCACGCTGCTCGATCAGCTGATCTCGCAGGGCGGTGAGGAGCTGACCGTGCAGAAGACGCACGAGCTGCTGGGGCTGGCGGACCCCGACACGCTAGTGCGCCTGCTGGCGCTTGTCACCGAGGGCGACGCGGCCAAGACGCTGGGCGAGCTGCAGAAGTTTTACGACGCGGGTGGCGACGTGCGGCAGCTGGTCCGTGGGCTGTTGGGCGCGATCCGGGAGGCGGCGCTGCTCTCGGTCGGCTACCGGGATGCCGAAAGTCTCGGGGGTGCGGCGTCCGCCGGTTTGGAGAAGATCGGCCGGGCGGCGGGACGGAATGCGTTGCTGGCGATGTGGAAGGGCCTGATGGAGATGGAGCCGGAGCTGCGCAAAGGCGCCGACGCGCGACTGCTGCTCGAGGTCACCCTCCTCTCCAACATGACGCGTCCCATTCCAGCGACCGTGCCGGTGGCGGCTCCAACGGCGGAGGCGGTTGGTGGTGAGAGATTAATCGAGCCGGCCATGGACGCCCAGCCCGAGGTGCTGGGTCCCGACCCGCGATGGGATGCCCTGAAACAGAAGCTGCCGAAGCCGGTTGGGAGCCTATTGATTCAGGCGCGGCTCGCCTCGGCGACGGACGGACTGGTGCGGATCGAGTTCCAGTATTCAACCCATGCCGAGCTGATGCAGAAGGCCTCCAACCGCGACACGCTGCTTGGCGCAATCCGCGAGATCTTCGGGCCCGACGCTCGGGTCGAGCTGCTGGCGGGAGAGAAGGGGCCCGCCACCGCGGCGCCGGCGCCTGGGCGCCCGGCCGCGTCGATCGCCGACGACCCGCTGGTGAAAGAGGCCATGAACCGGTTCGATGCGACCAATGTGCGGGTCACCCCCCGAGGGAGAGGCTAGATGGGTCAGCAGTTCAAGATGCTCAAGCAGATCCAGCAGATGCAGGCCCGCATGGCGAAGGTTCAGGAAGAACTTGGCGAGAAGACGGTCACCGGCACCGCCGGCGGCGGCATGGTCGAGGTGGTGGCCAACGGTCACCAGAAGGTGCTCTCGGTCACGGTCAAGCCCGAGGTGGTCGATCCGGCTGATGTCGAGATGCTGCAGGACCTGGTGCTGGCCGCCGTCAACGACGCGATGGACAAGGCCCGCGAGCTGGCGACCAAAGAGATGGGCGCGCTGACGGCGGGGATGGGACTACCGCCTGGCTTGATGGGATAGGGGCCGGTTGGCTGAGGTCCCGCCGTCTCTGACCCGCGTGATGGAGGAGCTTGGCCGGCTGCCCGGCATCGGGCCCAAGACCGCCCAGCGCCTATCCTTCTATATATTGCGGACGCCGCGGGAGTCGGTCGACCGGCTGGCCGCGGCCCTGGTCGAGGTCAAGGCGCGGATCCGGTTCTGCGACGAGTGCTTCTTCATCGCCGAAGGCGAGCGGTGTGCCATCTGCCTATCCAGCCGGCGGGATCGCAACGTGCTGTGCGTGGTGGAAGAGCCGCTGGATGTCCTGGCTATCGAGCGGACCGGGGAGTATCACGGCCTCTACCATGTCCTGCACGGTGCCCTGTCGCCGATCGATGGGGTTGGGCCCTCGGAGCTCAAGATCGCCGAGTTGCTTCGCCGCCTCCGTCGGGAACCGGTGGCGGAGGTGATCCTGGCGACGGACCCCGACATGGAGGGCGAGGCGACAGCGGCCTATCTGGCCGAGCAACTGGCCCCGCTGGGGCTGCGGATTTCCCGGCTGGCGCACGGCCTGCCGGTGGGGGGCGAGTTGGAGTACGCCGACGAGCTGACGCTGGCTCGGGCGTTCAGCGGGCGGCGCGCCGTTTAGATGGACGATGAGGAGCGCGAGGTCGCCTGGTTGGCCATGCCGGAGAAGGCCCCGGTGATGGACCAGGCGGGCGAGGAGATCGGCCGGGCCGAGGAGCTGCTGGGCGACAAGGAGGGCGACATCTTCCACGGGATCGTGGTGCGGCTGGCGCACGGCGGGCGCAACGTCGAGGTGCGGGCCGATCGGATTCCGAAGATCACCACCCGGCGCGTCTATACGGACCTGGCTGCGGACGAGCTCGAGCAGCTGCCCGAGTACCGGTAAAAGGCGGGTTTGGGCCCGTGCTACCGGGGTAGGATATGGAGGCGTTCGCACCTTCTTGACAACTGCGCGACGAGATAGAGTATCATTCACAAGCTGCCCGAGAGGCGGGAGGAAATCCCGCGCGCTTAGGGTCCGGCGAGCACCTTAACAATTGAAGAGTGGAACGGACTTCTCCGAGAAGGCCCTTCGAAACGTCGTGGGGACCCTGATTCGATTCTTTAACCCCAGCCCTGTTGGGTTGAGGTTTTTAACGGAGAGTTTGATCCTGGCTCAGGATTAACGCTGGCGGCGTGCCTGACACATGCAAGTCGAACGGGTGCTAGCTGCCCGCAAGGGTGGCTAGCGCTAGTGGCGGACGGGTGAGTAACACGTGGGCAACCTGCCTGAGAGTGCAGAATAACCCTGCGAAAGCAGAGCTAATACTGCATGTGGTTGTCGGATGGCATCATCTGACAACTAAAGTCGCAAGACGCTCTCAGATGGACCCGCGGCCTATTAGCTAGTTGGTGAGGTAACGGCCCACCAAGGCTGTGATGGGTAGCTGGTCTGAGAGGACGGACAGCCACACTGGGACTGAGACACGGCCCAGACTCCTACGGGAGGCAGCAGTGAGGAATTTTCCGCAATGGGCGAAAGCCTGACGGAGCAACGCCGCGTGAGGGATGAAGTCTCTAGGGATGTAAACCTCTGTTGGGAGGGACGAAGATCTG
>VBGO01000176.1 GCA_005882525.1 Chloroflexota bacterium | reverse complement strand
TCGGCCAGATGGGGTTCCGCGCCGCGCAGTCGACCGACGCCGTGGTCCTGCTCGCCGCCAATGCCTTCTTTCTCGCAACCTTGATGCTCTTCCTGCTCGCCCCATGGCTGCTTCGCTCCCGCTAGCCCGTCCGGCGCCCCGAGCGGCAGCGCGCCCGCGCCGCCGGCTCAGCTTCGCCCTGGCGTTCGCGGCGGCCATCGCCGCCCTCTCTCTCCTCCCCTACCTGCTCGCCTACGCGTGGGCCCCGACCGGCCACCACTTCGCCGGCTTCTTCTTCATCGCCGACGACGCCACCACCTACCTCGCCAAGATGCGCCAGGGGGCGGAAGGGTCATGGCTGTGGAACAACCCCTATACCAGCGAGCCCCACGGTGGCGTCTTCCTCTTCTCGTTCTACTTGCTCTTCGGCCACCTGACGGCGCTGCTGCACCTGCCTCTGATCGCCGGCTATCACCTGGCCCGCATCTCGGGCGCGGTCGCCCTCGTGGTCGCGGTCGATCAACTGTGCCGCCGGTTGCTACCGCCCGAGCTTCGCCGGCTGGGCCTGGTGCTCGTGATCCTCGGCTCCGGCGCCGGCTTTCTGGCGCAGGTCCTGGGCAACCCATCGGTGTTGGGCAGCCGGGTGGAGGCGCTCGATCTCCATCTTCCCGAGATCAGCGGCTGGTATTCGATTCTCGCCATTCCCCATTTCGCCTGGGCGACGGCGCTGATCATCGCGGCCCTGCTCGGCTTGCTCCGCATCGCTGAGGCTCCCACCTGGCGTCCGGTGCTGCTGACATCGGCGGCGCTGATCGCGCTCACCGCCATCCATCCGCAGATGGTGCCGGTGATCGGTCTGATCTGGGCGGCATACCAGGCCCTGCTCTGGGCCTGGGGTGCGCGACCCGGGTGGCGAGCTCTGCTTGCGCAGGCCCTGCCGTTTGTGGCGACCCTCCCGCTCCTCGCCTACAACGCCTGGATCCTCTTTTACGATCCCACCGTTGCCGAGTGGGCCCGACAGTGGCGGCACCAGGCGCCCGCGCCACTCAGCCTGGTGGTCAGCCTGGGGCTGCCATTGGCGATGGCGGCGGTCGGATTGTGGGCGAGCTGGCGTCAACGCGACCGGATGCTCGCCTTGATGCTCGTCTGGCCACCGCTGGTCGCGGCGCTCCTTTATCTCCCCAATGCGGCCAATATTCAGCGCCGGCTGCTCGACGCCCTTTACGTCCCGGTCGGCATCCTGGCCGCTGTCGGCTTTCGCGCGCTGGTCCGCCGCCTCCCCCGTGGCCGGGCTCGGCGCCTGCAGGCGCTCATCGTCGCGACCTGCTGCGTCTCATCGGCGATCGTGCTGGCCATCGCGCTGCGCTTCGCGTCTGGCGCATTCCCGGAGGCCTATGTGCCCAACGACGCCTGGAACGCGATGCATTGGCTTTCCAGCCACCACCAGCCCAACGACCGGGCGCTGTCATCGCCCCAGTCGGGCCAGCTGCTCCCCGCCTATGCCGGGGTTCAGGTCTATGTCGGTCACTACAGCGAGACGCTCGACTATTTCGGGAAGACCAGGAATGTTCAGGCGGTCTTGCAACCCGGGACCTCCACGACGACCGTGCAATCGTTTCTGCGATCGAACGGCATCACCCTCGTGTACTGGGGACCGAGCGAGGCGGTCACCACCTACGAGCCGGCGGGGCAGCCATTCCTACGCCGCATTTACCAGGACGGCTCCATCGCCATCTACCGGGTCGAGCCGCCGTCCTGAGAGGAGCGGGGCCTTACCGAGCGGAAGGATGCACAGGACGAACGACATCAATGCCGCGACATAGTTGTCGACGAAGAATCGCGCCAGGAAGCCGAACACCAGGAACGCCGCCGCGTACAGGCCCATGAAGCGACCGAGGCTGGCCCCCGCCGCGAGCCGGCGCCACGCCATCCCGTAGACCGCGGCCAGCCCACCCAGCTGTAGCACACCAAACGGGAAGCTACCGCCTGGCGCCAGGACGCCGAGCGCGACCAGGATGCCGCTCAGCCCGAAGCCGGTCATGGGGAAGGCATCGGGAATGCCGCCGTTGCTGAATAACACCACGTCGCGCCAGAAGGCGCCGGCGTTCCAGACCAGGAAGGGCGCCATAGTCAGCACCGCGGGGGCGGCGAGCGCTCCCAGGCAGAGGGCCGCCTCCCGGCGTGGAAAGGCGGAGCTGCGCCGCCAGGTGACCCAGAGCACGATCAGGACCAGCGGGATCGCCAGCGCGCCAAATGGCTTGAAGGCCGCGCTCAATCCGAAGGCCAGGCAAGCCAGCCACGGCCGGCGATGGGCGAGCAACGCGGTGCCGGCCATGATCATCGCCACGTACATGATGTCGTCGTGCCCGGTGATCGTCATCACAGGCAGCGCGGGGCTGACCAGCAGCGCGCAGGCGACCAAAAATCGCGCCGGAAATGGAATCGAGAGCAGGCTCACGGCGAGCATGCCGACCAGGAGAAACAGCATCAGGACCATCCGGTAGTCAAACGGCATACCCACCGCTCTCGTCAGCAGGCGGACCGGAACGGCGGCCAGCACGGTCATGGGGAGGTGATTGAAGTGGCGGACCTCCCGGCCGTTCCCGATGTGGCTGTAACCCTGCACTTCCGTGCCCTGCCAGTTGATGCCGTAGATTTCCTTACCCTGCAACAGCCGATCGGTGGCCACTTCGGCTTTCGCCAGGCCGTCGTTTTCGAAGGTCAGGCCCAGCTGGGTGCGGGTGATCATGGCCGAGACCAGCGGCGCGATGGTGATCAACCCGATGAGGACGATGAGCGCGGCATATTTCGCCGCCCACCGGCCATCGAACCGGAGCCAGATCGTGAGCACGATCCAGCCGAGCGTCGCGGCCAGTGGGATCACCATCCCGAAATGGAGTCGCTCCGTCCACAGCCAGGCGATTTGCCCGGTGCCCAGCAGCAGCAGATATCCGGTCGGGGTCGTCAGCCGCGCCAGCGCGCGACGGAAGCTGGGGGTCACAGCCGTGTAACGGCGATCGCCGTCAACCCTTTTCGGACTGGCTCCTAGGCGGACGCGCGCCGGTGCTCGGAGCTGGCCCCCGGTGTTGGATGCTTGCGCACCCGCCCGGGGATGGCCAGGAGCTCGAGGAACATCGCGGCTGAATGCCGGATCGGGTGCACCCGGCTCTGCGGCGAGTTGACCCAGCGGGTCGGCACCTCGACGATGGCGTAGCCCGCCTGCTGCGCCCGGTACAACACCTCGACATCGAAGCCGAAGCCGCGCGTCTGGAGCGCGGGAAAGACTCGGTCCGCCACTTCGGCGGAGAACGCCTTGAACCCGCACTGGGTGTCGTGGACGCCGCCGAGCACAAAGATCCGGACCAGACGGTTGAAGATCTTTCCCATCGTTTCCCGGTACCAGGGCTGATGAACCTCCACCTGTGAGTCGCGCAGGCCGCGCGAGGCGATCGCGACGCCGGCGCCCGCCCGAAGCGGCTTCAGCAGCTTCTCCAGGTCATCGATCGGGACGCTCAGATCGGCATCACTGAAGACCCGGTACCGGCCGCGCGCGGTCGCCATCCCGAGCTGGACCGCCGCCCCTTTGCCACGATTGCGCTCAGCCGCGACCAGCCTCAGCTGTGGCCACCGGCCGCCGCGCTCGCGGACTACCTCGGCGGTGTTGTCGCGACTGCCGTCATCCACCACGATCACCTCGGTGGGAACACCGGCGGTTCCGACGTAGTGCTCGACGCGATCGAGCGTATCCGGCAGCCGGAGCGCCTCGTTGAAGGCCGGGATCACGATCGAGACCTCCGGGGTCACGCCGCATGCTCCACTTTCCGCATCTCGGCCCGGAACGCCAGCAGCTCCTGAAAGGCGCGGAGTACCACGCGAACGTTCGCGCCCGTCTGCTTGCCCGCGATCCTCGGGTAATGGTGAACCGGCACTTCGACCACCCGAGCATGCAGCTGGCGGGCGAGCACCAGTATCTCGGTATTGATCAGGGCGCCCTCCGAGTGCAACGCCATGCGGGCCACCAGGTCCCGGCGGGTCAGCCGGAACGCACAGTTCACGTCGCGCACCAGCCGGCCGAACAAGAGACGCACGAGCGTGAAGAATGCCCACGCGTTGAGCCGGCGCAGCAGCGGGTCGCGACGGTGCTTGCGGTAGCCGGCCACGATGTCTGCGTCGGCCGCCCCGGCGAGCAGCAGGTCGACCTCCGCCGGGTCGAACTGGTTGTCGGCATCCATCAGGAAGATCCAGGCAAAGCGCGCGGCTTCAAAACCCGATCGGAGGGCGGCACCGTAGCCGCGATTGACGGGATGGCGGATCACGCGCAGGTTCGGATGGGCGGCTTTCAGTCGTTCGAGCACCGCGGCGGTGCCATCCCGGCTACCATCGTCCACCACGATGATCTCGAATCCCCGGGCGGAGGCAGCCAGCGCCCGGGCCATCCGTCCCACCGACTCCTCGAGGTTCGCCTCCTCGTTGTAGGCGGGCATCACGGCGCTGATCTCCACCGATGGCGCCACGGTCTTCATGGAGCGAAGCCTACTCGGGTAAATACCGTGGCAACCCCGTCCTGGCTCAACAGCGTCCAGTCCGAGTCCTGCTGCAGGATGCCGACCAGGGGATGGGCGCTGGGCAGCACAATCGCGTCCGGGTGTGACTGGGAGCTCACCCGCAGGTACCGGCTAAACACCTCGGGCCCGTAGACCTCCACCCGGCCGTCGATGTAGACGCGAGTCCCGTTCGGAAAGAGGCGCCAGACGAGATAGCCGCCGTAGTCGTAGTAGTTGAAGACCTTCAGCGGCCGGCCCAGGCGTGCCAGCGCGTCGGTCGCCTGCACCGGTAGCGCGGCGCTGATCGCCGCCGCCTCGGTGGCGGGCCGAAGGTTGGGCTCGGCCCGGTAGGCGATCATGCCGGTGCCGACCACGATCAGGAGCGCGAGGTTGATCACGCCGAGCGTGCCGCTGGGACCGATTGGCCGGGCGGGCCGCCAGCGCAGCGCCGCCTGCGCCGCCGGGCGCCGGTCGACCGGCGGCAGCATGCTCCCGGCGAGGCTGAGCAACGCCTGCCCACAACGCCCCATCAGGGGCGCGGCTGCCAGCACGAAGAGGGGCACGTGCCGTTGTGAAGCGAGCGCCAGGTAAAGGAGCGCGAAGGCCAGCAGCCACTCGCTGGTGCTGGCCCTGACCCGACCGGTGGCCAGTCCGGCGAGGAGGAGGAAGACGATCCCTTCGACGAGCAGCCCGGCCATCGAGTGGAAGTCCGGGGAGGCCCATTCCTGGATGTTGTTCTGGATCAGGGGCGAGGTCAGCGTGCCCAGAGAAAAGATGACGGTCTGGATGCCATACGGGTTGACCACCGCCAGCACGCCGCTCGCCGCGATCGCGCCGGTCAGCGCCGTCAGGCGGCGCCGCGGCATCCGGCCTTCCCGCGATCGCCAGGTGTCGAATGCTTCGCCGGCCACAAAGAGCGAGCTGATGATGACGCCCACGAGAAACGCCGAGTGCAGGTTGGCCCACAGCCAGATGAACGGCGGCAACATCCACGCGTGCAGCCGGCCTGCCCGGTACTCGATCAGCCCGAGCAGGAGCAGGCCGCAGAAGAGCACGTTGAGCAACTGCGGCCGCGCCCCCCATGCGGTCGAGCCGGCCAGCGCGCCCACCAGGGTCAGCGCCGCCGCAGCGGCCGGCGGCAACCCGGTGCGGCGTAAGAGAAGGTAGAGGCAGATCGCCGCCGCCGTTACGATCCCGGCGAAGACCGCGACCAGCCAGGGTAGGCCGCCGCGCTGAAAGAGCCCGTACATGGCGAGATCGGCCAGCCACTCGTGCATCACCCAGGGATGGCCGGCGGCGCTGAACGAGTAGGCGTCAACCTGCGGGATCGAGCCGCTGCTCAGCATCAGCCGCCCGTTGGCCAGATGCCACCAGAGGTCGGGATCCAGCGGTGGCACCGCCGCCATGCTGAAGATGGCCGTGAACAGGAGCCAGGAGAGCACGACCGTGCTGGTGACGCGGCGAAGCGCGGCGGCGGCGGCGGACCTCACGGGCGGGCGGTTCGTCCCAACATCGCTCCGGCGACTGTAACGGGCCAGTAACAGACTTCCTTCATGGGCGGGTCTTCCCCTCGCGCATCACCCGAATGACGAAGCGGGGCAGAGCGAGCATGCGGCGCCAGCGCCAGGGCTCCCGGCTCAAACGGTGCAGCCACTCCAACCCTCGCTGGCGCATCCAGGGTGGCGCCCGTCGCACCCGACCCGAGATGAAGTCGAAGGCCCCGCCCACACCCATTCCGACGCTGGCGCCGGATCGGACCAGGTTGCGCGCCAGCCAGGCTTCTTCGGCCGAGGCGCCATAGGCCAGCAACAGGATCTGGGCGCCGCTCGACCGAACGGCGGCGGTCGCGGTGGGGTCCCCCGCGGGGTCGGGCGAACCCGCGTAGGTGCCGGCCAGGATGAATCCGGGATAGGAGGCCGACAGTGCGCGGCCGGCCGCCTCGGCCACCCCGGGGGCACCACCGAGGAAGAAGAAGCGCCAGCCTTCGGCCGCACCTCGGGCCGCCAGGGCTCTCACGAAGTCGACGCCCGGCACGCGCTCCGCGAGCGGATGACCCAGGCGGCGGGCCGCCCATAGCACGCCGGCCCCATCGGCAAGGGCGAGGTCGGCGCCAGCCAGGACGGCGGCGAACGCCGGGTCGCGCCGGGC
>VBGO01000185.1 GCA_005882525.1 Chloroflexota bacterium | reverse complement strand
CGGGGGGACATCGCCGAGGTCACCGCGGTCAGGATGTCAACCTGCTCGGCCTCCGTCGGGAGCCGCTCCGAGCCAAGGAAGAGAAATTCGCTGCGCAGCAGGCCGATGCCGTCGGCTCCCGCGGCGGCGGCTCGCTGCGCGTCTTCCAGACCGGCGGCGTTGCAACCGACTTCGACTCGCCGGCCGTCGCGGGTCACGGCCGGTGCCGCATCGGCGAGGACCGGGGCCGGACCGCGGACCGCCCGGATGGCGTCGGGAGGCGGATCGATCAGAACCGTCCCCTGGTCGCCATCGAGTAGTACCAGCTGCCCGTCGCGGACCGCATCGACCAGCCCGGCGATACCGACGACGGCGGGCAGGCCCAGGGCGCGGGCGAGGATCGCGGTATGCGCCGTGGCGCTGCCCTGCTCCGTGGCAAAGCCCACCACCAGTGCCCGGTCGAGCCCGGCGGTCTGCGAGGGGGCGAGGTCGCGCGCCACCAGCACCGACGGCTCTGACGGCGGGGGCGGCATCCCGGCCGTCCCGTGGAGGGCACGCCGCACCTGCTCGACCACGTCCACGACATCGGCCGCGCGCGCCTGAAAGACGGGATCGTCAGAGGCGCGCAGCATCTCCGCAAATGGCGCCATGGTTTCCGCCACCGCGTCGTCCGCGGGCCGCCCCTGGTTCACCAGCGCGGTGGCTCCGTCGAGCAGCGCGGGGTCATCGAGCATCAGCCCCTGTGCCTCGAGGATGCCCGCCTCGGCGGTGGCGCCATACGCCTGAAGCCGAGCGGTCTTTGCGGCGAGATCGTCCTTGACCTGCTCGATCACCCGCCGGAGCCGCTCCAGGCCGGCCGGTCCCGTGAGCCCGGGAGCCGAGGCACTCAGGCTGACCTCGGTCCAGCACCAGATCGGCGCCGCGACCCGACCCGGCGCGGCCGGGATTCCTTGAAGGATGGCGCGCGCCGGGCTACTCGCCGAAGTCACGATCGACCAGGTCGGACAGTGCGGCGATGGCTTCGTCCGCCTGTGGCCCCTCGGCGCGGACCATGATCGTCGTCCCCTGGCTCACCCCGAGCGTGAGGACGCCCAGGATGCTCTTCGCATCTCGCACGGTGCCATCTTTATCCACCTGGATCTTCGTGTCCTTGAACCGCGCCGCGGTCTGCACGAAGAGCGCCGCCGGACGCGCATGCAGGCCAACCTTGTTCGTGATCGTCAGCGGACGTTCGGTTATCGCCTCCCTCGCCTCCTCATGGGATCGACCGGTTGCGGGACCCCGCCTGTAGTCTGCGACCAAGCGTCCGATCGGTCAAGGTCGCAATCGGTTCGCCCGATCGACGAGTGAGCGCCGCCCCGTAGAATCGAGACGTTGCTGAGGAGGTGGCGATGGCCGCTCGCGCGATGACGCCGCCCGCCCGCGCCAAGGCCGTCGATCGATCCGTCGCGCGCCTCTTCGAGGCCTTCGACCATGTGCCGGTGGCGGCCGTCATCCGCCACGCCGAGGACCTCCCCCGGGCGCTGGCCTCGCAGGTGCCGGCGGTCTTCTTCGTGCGAGCCCCCGCGTTTCACCTCGGCCCGCTGGTGTGGGCGGTCCAGGCCCGCGGCAAGATGGCCTTCGTCCACATCGACCTGATCGCGGGGCTGGGCAAGGACCGCGCCGGCGTTGCCTTCCTGGCTCGCGAGATCGGGGTGAACGGCATCATCACCTCGCACGGCGCCCTGGTGGCCGCCGCACGAGCCGACCGCGTGATCACGGTGCAGAGGCTGCTGCTCTACGACGATCTCGGACTGCACTCGGCGATGACCGCCGTCGAGCACGCCCGTCCGGACATCGTCGAGGTGCAGCCGGCCGTGATCTTCCCGCTGGTTGCGGACCAGATCCGAGCTCGGCACCCGGTTCCGATCATCGTCGGCGGATTCGTGACCGAGCCACAGCAGCGCGAGGCCGCCCTCCAGCGCGGCGCCCGCGCGATCAGCACCAGCACGGTGAGCCTGTGGCCGTAAGGACGCCCGGGCTTTCGGGGGCGATGTTGCCCGCCGTCCGCGATAGCAACACCCTGCATCACGCGCTCGACCTCGGGTACCGCCAGTTGCTGGTGGAGCGCGGCAGCCTCCTGGCGATGGTTGGGCCGCTGGCCGGGGCCGCCCGTCAGGGGGTGGCCATCTTCGTCAACCTTGATGCGGTCGAGGGGCTGGCCGCGGACAGCGCCGCGCTGGCCTTTCTCGCCACCGATCTTGGCTTTTCCGGCGTCCTCTCCGTGAAGCCACACCTCTTGCGCGATGCCAGCCGCTTCCGGCTGCGCACCATCCAGCTGATTCACGCGCTCGACTCCACCGGACTCGAGACCGGGCTCAACAGTATCGGAAAGCCGGCACCCTATGCGATCGCGATTGCACCCGCGGTGGCCATTCCGGAAGTGATGCCGCTGATCCGGGAGGGAACAAATGTTCCCGTGTGGGGCACCGGGTTCATCACCTCGTCGGAGCAGGCCGCCGCCGTCCTGGCCGCCGGCGCCGATGTTGTCTCGAGCGCGCGACCCGAGGTCTGGAGCGCCTTCCAGGCCACCTCGATTCGCGATTGACAGAGTCCCTTACCTGTGCTATGACAGGCGTGCGGCGACTGGCGGGACACTGAAGGGACAAGTCCTGACCTATGCGCTCCGAATGGAGCGTGCAGGTTAGGATTTTTTTTCGCGGACGCGTCTGCCAAAGGAGGTGCAAGTAGGGGCCGAGACCATCATCCAGGCGTCATTACGCGACATTGAGTCAAGAGGAGGAGGCAAAACTATGGCGGTAGCCGAAGAAAGCTGGACTAAAAAGTATCTGGGGGAGGTACTCGGAGTATTCGTACTCGTCTTCCTGGGCGACAGTTTCGTCGCTTATGCGGTTGCCGGCGGCGGGAACGGCTTCCTGGCCGGCCTGCTGGCGGCGGGATTCTTCTGGGGATTCGCGGTCACGCTTGCGATCTACGCGTGCGGCGCGGTCTCGGGCGCTCATCTGAACCCGGCCGTGACGCTGGCCCTGGCCTGGCGTCGTGGTTTCCCATGGTCGAAGGTGCCGGGCTACATCGGGGCCCAGGTCGTCGGCGCGTTCCTGGCTGCGGCCGGCGTCTCGTTTGTCTGGAACGGGCTCATCTACAACTACGAACACACCGCCAAGACGGTCATCGACCGTGGTGGTGCGAACGGGATCGAAAGTGGGCTCATCTTTTCCGCGAACTGGCCGCACCCGCTGCTGATCGGCCATAATGCCGCCGCGCTACAGATCGATCCGTGGTGGGTCGGGGCGGGCACCGAGATCCTGATCACGGCAATCCTGGTGATTACGGTCTTCGGGATCATCGAAGACCGGATACCGTCGGCCGCCAATGTGGCGCCGCTGGCGATCGGCATCGTCGTGGCGGCACTGGTCGGGCTCTTCGCCCCGATCGAAATGGCTTCGCTGAACCCGGCCCGCGACTTCGGGCCGCGGATCTGGATGCTGTTGGTCGGCTACGGCTCCAACGCGATCCCCGGGCCGAACTTCAACATCTGGATCACGACCCTGATGCCCTTTGTCGGTGGAGTGCTCGGCGCCTGGATTTACGACTTCATCGTCCACCAGCACCTGCCCGTCCCGGTCGGTCCGGACGTGGCGGAAGTGCCGGCGACCGAGGCGGCGCGGGCACGCGCGTGAGAGGAACGTGTCGCGCCAACTGAAGCGACAGATTGGCAGGGCCCAGGGCGAGCGAGGCGCAAAACCCTCGCCCGCCCGCCGGGCGCGCCCACGCTCGCGAGAGGAGCGGCTGAACCGCATCCTGCTGATCGGCGGCGGTGGGCTGGCGATCGGCGCGGTGATCCTGGCGGTGCTGGCGCCCCGTTTCGATGGGGGGTTGCTGGCGTTCAACCTGGCGGCCATCGCGATTGGGCTGTTGATGGGAAAGGCTATCGGGAATTTCGTCTTCCGACGCGTCTTGCCGACAGCCGATAAGTAAGAGGAGGCAGCAATGGCAGAAGCGGCAGTAACGACGAGACTCAAGAAACTGATCAACACCCCGGAATCGGAGGTCAAGGACGCCATGGCCGGGATGGCCGCGGCCCATGCCGACCTGATCCGGGTGGAGTACGACCCGAACGTGATCATCCGCAAGGACGCCCCCAAGAAGGGCAAAGTCGGGCTGGTCTCGGGCGGCGGCAGCGGCCACGAGCCGATGCACGGCGGCTACGTCGGGCTCGGCATGCTCGACGCCGCGTGTCCCGGTGCGGTCTTCACCTCGCCGACTCCCGACCAGATGGCGCGGGCGACGGCGGCCGTCGACGGGGGCGCCGGCGTCCTGCACATCGTCAAGAACTACACCGGCGACATCATGAACTTCGAGATGGCGGCGGAACTGGCCCGTGGCGAGGGCGCCAAGGTCAACGCGGTCATCACCAACGACGACGTCGCCGTCCAGGACAGCCTGTACACCGCCGGGCGTCGCGGCGTTGGGGTGACCGTCCTGCTAGAGAAGATCGTCGGCGGCTGTGCCGAGGCCGGGGCCGACCTGGAGACGGTGACGGCGCTGGCGAAGAAGGTCAATGGCAACGGCCGGAGCATGGGGATGGCGCTCACCTCGTGCATCGTGCCGGCAGCCGGCAAGGTGACCTTCGAGATCGCGGACGATGAGATGGAGCTGGGCATCGGCATCCATGGCGAGCCCGGGAGGGAGCGGACGAAGCTCAAGTCAGCCGATGAGATCGCCGAGATCCTGACCGGCACCATCGTCAAGGACCTGCCCTACAAGCGGGGCGATGAGGTTCTCGCGTTCGTCAACGGGATGGGCGGCACGCCGCTAATCGAGCTGTACGTGGTGTTCAATGCCGTCCACCGGTACCTGACTGGCGAGGGGATCAAGGTGGCGCGGTCGCTGGTCGGTTCGTACATCACCTCGCTGGAGATGGCGGGCTGCTCGGTAACGCTGCTCAAGCTCGATGCCGAGACGACCAAGTTCTGGGACGCGCCGGTGCATACGCCGGCCCTTCGCTGGAAGGTTTAACCCGAACAATGGCGGTGAGCAACGCGCAGATCTACGGCTGGCTGGAGCGCTACGCCGGCATCGTGGCCGAGCAGAAGAAGTACCTGACCGGCCTGGACGCCGCTATCGGCGACGGCGATCACGGGATCAACATGGACCGGGGCTTCCAGACCGTGCTGGTCAAGCTCGCCCCGGTCCGTGACAAGGACGTCGGCACGCTGCTGAAGACCACCGGCATGGCGCTGGTCGGGTCGGTCGGCGGCGCCGGCGGGCCGCTGTACGGCACGTTTTTCCTGCGAGCCGGCGCTGCGCTGGACGGGAAATCGGAGGTCTCCGACCGGGACCTCGTCGGCGCGCTCGAGGCAGGCCTGAAGGGTGTGGTGGAGCGGGGCAAGGCGAACCCCAACGATAAGACGATGGTCGACGCGTTAACCCCGGCGATCGCGCAGGCGAAGCAGTCGCTCGACCAGGGAGCGCCACTGGAAGAGGCGCTGGCCGCGGCGGCAGACGCGGCCGAAAAAGGGATGAAGGCGACGATTCCGCTCAAAGCGCTGAAGGGCCGCGCCAGCTACCTGGGCGATCGCAGCATCGGCCATCAGGACCCGGGAGCGACGTCGTCCTACCTGATGCTGCGGGCGCTGAGCGACAGCCTGGCGACGATACCCCAGCGAGCAACGACAACGACCACGTAAGGAGGATGGGTATGGCGGATAAGAAGTACGCGGCAGCCGTCGACCAGGGCACCACCGGAAGCCGTTTCATGGTGTTCAGCCACGATGGCAAGGTCGTGTCGACCGACTACCTCGAACACGAGCAGATCTATCCCAAGCCCGGATGGGTCGAACACAACCCGATGGAGATCTGGGAAAAGACGCAGCGCGTGATCAAGGGCTCCATGTCGAAGAAAGGCATCAAGGCCGACGAGCTCTCTGGCATCGGCGTCACCAATCAGCGCGAGACCACGGTGGTCTGGGAAAAGAAAACCGGCAAGCCGGTCTACAACGCCATCGTCTGGCAGGACACCCGCACCATCGACATCTGTCAGAAGCTGATCAACGACGGCGTCGAGCCGACCGTCAAGGCCAAGACCGGATTGGTCGTGGCCACCTACTTCTCGGGGCCGAAGATCCAGTGGATCCTCGACAACGTCTCGGGCGCCCATGCTGCGGCCGAGCGCGGCGACCTG
>VBGO01000180.1 GCA_005882525.1 Chloroflexota bacterium | reverse complement strand
GCCGAGCTCTAAGCCGCGCAGGCGCTCGTTGCCGATCAGCAGCCCCAGGGCAGCCACCGCCACGGCGCCGCCTACGGACACGGTCATCGCCGCCAGCCAGGTGGTGAAGGTGGGGAAGCCGGTGGCGCTGGCAAGCGCCAGCGAAATCGCCAGCAGCAGGGCGCTGACGCCCGTGATGACCGAAAACAGTCCCATTCCGACGAAGACGCCGAGCGGGTGCATCATCCGTCGGGCGTCGGTCCAGTCGAAGCGGGCGAAGACCGCCCCAACGCCGACCATCAACGCGCTCACGGCCGCCGCCTGGCCGATGGCGAGCACAATCGCCGTGGTTCCCCACAGCCAGCCGGGCCGGATCAGGATCTCCGCGGCGAGCGCCACCACCGCCACCAGCAGCGCGGTGGGAACGGCGGTCGACCAGCATTTACCCTGCAGAAAGCGCAGGGTCGTGTTAGGGGAGGCCGCGTAGATCCACATGCTCTTGCCCTCCAAACTGACCGCCGTCAACCCGAGCGAGATGCTGAGGGAGAAGAGCAGGATCCAGGCCGGGATCAGCCCCAACATCGCCGCCGCCGGGCCTTCGCCGAGGCCTTGGACCGCGCCGAGCAGGCTGGAGAATCGCAGCCCGAAGATGACAAAGATAAAGACCACCGGCATCACAAACCGGACGAGCTGGGCCAGGTCGCGGGTCCGCAGTCGCCAGTCTTTGACCACGATCGACGCCAGCACCGGGCTCAGCAGCGGCAGCGCCGCGTCCAGCCGGCGGGTCCTGGTCGCGGACGGATGCCGCCGCCGCGGCGGGACCGCTTGAATCCACCCGGCGAGGTAGAGACGGCCGCTGAAAATGGTCCCGGCGGCGAAGATGGCCGCCGACACGGCGACGAGGAGCAGGCCCCACTCGGCGGCGGCGGCCCAGTCGCCCCGCAAAAACGCCGCCCCACTTCGCCCCGCCCAACCGGAGGGCAGCCAGGGCGCGCTCGCCGCCGGGATGTCGGGAAACGACGGCGGGAGGCCGGGCCGCCGAGTGAAGCCGGAGTCGCGCAGCGCCGGATTGAGGAGGAAGTTGAGCAGGTTGATGCCGAGCGCCAGGGCGACGCCGAAGATGGTGAGGACCTCGCGACCTCGTCCCGCCGGAATGAAGCGGATCAGGAGGAGGCTCAGCAGCGAGATGATGACAACGATGAAGACGGGATAGACCAGGTAGAGCCCGGCAAAGGCCAGCGGGATGAGCGGGTTGTGGTTGGCGACCGCCAGGACGACCAGCGCCGGCATCGTGAACAGCAGGCTCAACAGCAGCAGTCGCAGCACCTGGACCACCATCCGTCCGGCCAGCACGCTCTCGACAGGGTAGGGCGCGGCGAGCAACAGGTCCAGGTCCGGATTGAGGAGCAGGGCGTTGAGGCTGAACAACAGGCTGCTGAAAACCAGGACCGCCGTGTAGCCGAAAAAGGCGAGGCTCAGCAGGTGGACGATGTCGATCGAGACCGGTATTCGATGTGACGCCTGGAGGCCCAACCAGGTGATGATCGCCTCCCAGGCCCAGGCGAGCACGATGATCGCCGCACCGACGATGGTACCGACGATCCGGCCGGGCTTACGGCTGCGGATGGTCTGGTTGACGAACATCTGCAGCTGGGTGCGCCACAGCAGCAGCCCAACCCCGAGGCCGCTCGCCACCCGGGTGAGGGGGCTAGCCTTCGAGACCACGCAACACCGCGCTGACGTCCTCCTCGCGACTGCCGGTCAGGTCGAGGAAGATCTGCTCCAGCGATTGCCCGTCCTGTCCGACCATGTGTCGGAGCTCCTGCAAGCTGCCAATGGCGATCAACCGACCGTGGTTGATGATGGCCAAGCGGCTGCACATCCGCTCGGCGATCTCCAGGATGTGGGTGGAGAAGAACACCGTCTTCCCCTCCCGGCAGAAGTCCTGGAGGATGTCTTTCATCTGCCGGGCGCTCTGCGGATCGAGGCCGACCGTGGGCTCGTCGAGGAAGAGCACCTGGGGGTCGTGCAGGAGGGCCGCGGCGAGCGAGACTTTCTGGCGCATGCCCCGCGAGTAGCCGGACAGAAAGTCATTGGCCCGCTCGTGCAGGTCGAAGAGCTTGAGCAACGCCTCGATCCGGCGATCACGCAACCGTCGCTCGACGTGATAGAGGTCCCCGGAAAATTCCAGGAATTCGCGCGCACTGAGCTTGTCGTAGAGGGTTGCGGCGTCGGGTACGTAGCCGATGCGGGCCTTTGCCTTTTCCGGCTCCGCCATGATGTCGATGCCCGCCACCCGGGCGGTGCCGCTGGTCGGGCGGAGCAAGCCGACGAGCATCTTGATGGTGGTCGTCTTGCCGGCGCCGTTGGGCCCGAGGAAGCCGAAGAGCTCGCCGCCTCCCACCTCCAGGTCCAGGTCCTCCACGGCGGTCAGGCTGCCGTAGCGCTTGGTCAGGAGCCGGGTGGAGAGCACCGTGCCCAGTCTAGCCGCGGGGGCCGGAAAAAGCCGCCTAGAATGGCCTCTGGGAGGAGGCCGCCCTGAACTCAGCCCGAATTGGGGCTGTGGCGGCGCGGCCGCAACAGGTTTTCCGCCGTTACAGCGTTGTTGCCTTGAAGGTCGAACCATACCTTTAAAGGCCGGTCAGCATCATGGAGGCAGAACCGCAAGAGGGCGAGCTTGGCGTCCTGGTCAGCAGCCCGGAGTTCGCGCGGATGGTGGACCGGTTCCAGGCCTCCACCGGGCTCAAGCTCCAGGTCTTCGACCTTGACGCGCATCCCCTCACGCCCGTCGAAGACTACCCGCGCTATTGCCGGCTGCTCCAGGAGCGGAAGGCCTGCCCGCTTTACTACGACCCCGAGTTTTTGAAGCGCGGCGAGGAGACGATTGCCGTCTGCAAGTCGGGCGTCGGCCACTTCGTGGCCCCGGTTCGCAACGAGAAGCAGGTCCAGATCGGCGCCGTGGTCAGCCCGGCGGTGAAATTTGCCCCCAACTCGGTCGAAGAGTTTGCCGAGCTCGCTTTTCGGCTCAAGATTTTTCCCGACGACTTGATCCAGGCCGCCGATGCCGTCCCCGAACACGACGGCGAGCGGCTGCTTGGGGCCGGAGAGCTGGTCTCGGTCGGTCTGAACCTGCTCGCCGAGATGCAGGCGAAGGAGCGCGTCGGCCACGCCTTGCGCCGGCTCCAGGCGCAGATTGCCGAGTCGAACTCGCAGATGCTGTCGCAGCACGTCGTCGATGCGGTGCTCTACCTGACGCGTGCCGACTATGCGCTGGTCCTGCTGCTGGACGATAACGGATCAGACCTGGCCTCGGGCTACGATCAGCCGGCGCCGGACCCCTTGATCGAGGGGAAGCGGCGGTTGCTGGAGGGAATCGCTGAATGGGTCAAGCACGCCGATCGCAGCGTGACGGTGCCTGACATCTCGAAGAGTGCCTGGTCCCGTTACCTGACCGACGACACGATCAAGCAAGGGAGCATCGTGGGCGTCCCCATCCCCGACCAGAAGGGGGGCACGACCTTCGGCGCCATCGTCGTCGGCTTCGACCGTCCGCGCGAAGACCTGGAGGAACCGCTGGCCGCGATGGAGAGCTTCGTCGCCGAGGGCTTGTACGCGCTGGTGATGGGTCGCAAGCTGATGCAGGCCGAGCAGCTCGCTCTGCTCGACACGCAGTCGGGGGCCTACAGTCACCGGTTCCTCGAGGAGCTTGTCGACAAAGAGATCAGCCGCGCCTCGCGCTACAACCACGACCTGTCGGTGGTGCTCCTCCAAATCGAGGCGTTCGAGGTCCTCCGTGGGAAGTACGGGGAGGACGGGCTCGGCCGGATCCTGCGGGAATTCGTCGCGGTCATCCGGTCGAAGACGCGAAAGGTCAACACCCTGGCGCGCATCAAGGACGGCCAGTTCTTGCTCGTCATCCCGGAGGCCGATCGGGCGGTCGCCGTCCGACAAGCGGACCGGCTCCGTCCCGCCCTGGAAGAGCACCCCTACGCGGCGAGCCCGAACGGCGAGATCGTCCGCCTTGCGGTCGACACCGGGGTGGCAGCGAGTGAGCGCGGGCAGCTCGATCGGGTGACGCTGCTGGCACTGGCCGCCGAGAGCCTGGCGCAGGCCCGCACCGAACGCCGGACGCGCGGCTTCAACCCGTAAATCGCCACCCGCAATCAGGCGCAGGCCCGATCGCGTCGACGACGGTGGTAGGCGAGGATAGGCGAAGGATGAAAGTCCTGATCGCGGGTGGGTCGGGCTTCATCGGCCGCCACCTCGTGGGGAGCCTGGTGAAGGACGGCCACGAGGTTGTTGCGCTCAGCCGCGGAGGGCAACCGAAACCTCCCCCACCCGGTGCTCGGTTCGTGACGTGGGATGCGCGCAGCCCGAACGGGGACTGGGCCAATGAACTGTCGGGGGCGCAGGCCGTGATCAACCTCGCCGGCGCCAGCATCGGGAGTCGTCGATGGACGCGCCGGCGGATGGAGGAGCTGATTTCCAGCCGGCTCTCTGCGACCACCGCCCTGGCCCAGGCGCTGGAGCGCACCCCGGCCGATCGCCGTCCCTTCGTGCTGGTCAACGCGTCCGGCATCGATTACTACGGTGACCGCGGCGACGAGGTCATCACCGACGACGGCGCGCCGGGTGATTCATTCCTCGCGCGGCTGAGCCAGCAATGGGAGGCCGCCGCACAGAAAGCCGAACCGTTGGGGGTTCGCGTCGTCCGGATCCGCACCGCGATGGTGTTCGGCCGCGAGGCGCTCGCGTTTCGCTTATTGACGTTGCCATTCCGATTGTTCGCCGGCGGTCCGCTAGGCAATGGCCGGCAGTGGTTCACCTGGATCCACGTCGACGACATCAACGCGGTGGCACCCGACGTCCGCCGCGAAGGGGAGGTCGCCAAAGAAATCGGTCGGGTGCTGCATCGTCCGGCATTCGTTCCCGCCCCCGCATTCATCCTTCGGCTGGCGCTGGGCGCCCAATCCCAGTTGCTGCTCCACGGCCGCCGCGCCACGCCGGCGAAGGCGCAGGGGCTCGGCTACCGCTTTAAGTTCGGTGGGCTCCGGGAGGCTCTCGAGGACGTGACCGCCCGCCGGTAGCCGCGTTTATTCGCCTTGACAAATACACAGATATGTGTAAGGATGGACGGCGTTGCCATCCGCCCCCACCTCCGAGGAGTCCCTCATGCGCCCATCGTGGAAGCTCGCCCTGATCGGTGGCGAGGTCACCGTGCTCGCCGCCTTCACTGGACTCGGGATTCACCTGGCGATGCAGCCCCACCGCATCGCCTTTCGGCCGCCGCCGCTCGTGCTGCCGACAACAGTGCCGGCGGTCATTCCGAGCCTGGGGGCGCCCCTGGTCCCGCCGCTCCCCACGCCGGCCCCGGTCGCCAGCCGGCCCGCGCTGGGGCCTGAGCTCTTTCGAAGGTTCGGCCAGCAAGACCACCGGCTGCTTGTCGAGCAGTGGGACGTGCTGCAGCGCCTCACTGGTGCGATCGAGCGTTACGTCGAAGCGCGGATCGCCGAGCGATTCCGAGTGAACCGCTGATGGATCAGCTCAAGCATCTGATCGACGTCTGGACGAGCTACGCGCAGGGATTGACCGGCAGCATCGGCGCCCTCGCCTTTGTCTGCGCCTTCATCTGGAAGATGATCGCCATCGAGCCGCGTAGCGTCATGGAGGCCAAGCGGTGGATCGGCCGGATCGTCTTCGGCACTATCGGCGTGGAGATGGCCGGGCTGCTGGTCCGTGTACTGGTGGATTCGGTCAATCACTAGCCGGCTTGAGCCTTTCGGTCAGCAGGGTGCGTCGTGCTAGAGATCTTCTCCGGGCTTGTCACCGGCTTCTTCAACAAGCTGATCAACGACGTACGCGACTCGATCGGCAGCAGCGTCGAGGCGTATCTGTTGAGTACCCACGACATTTCGACGCTGACCGCGCGCCCGCTGACCGAGGAGCCGTCGCTGCAAGCGATGTTTCAGCTCACGCTGGCCATGGCCGACCTTCTTCTTCTGCTGATTTTCACCTGGGCCTTTTTACGCAGCCAGTGGGAACACAGCTTCCGCGCCCATTACACCTTGAAGGTGGTGCTGCCGCGGGCGATGGCCGCGATTGCCATGGCCCACTTCGCACTGCTCTTCGGCCAGATGGCCATCGACTTGAACAATGCGCTCGTCCACGCCGTCTGGACCCAGCCCCTGCCCGGCGGACCCCCGCGACTGCCCTGGACATTCGCCCTGACGAACGGGTTCGGCCTGCCGCTGTTCGAGATCGTGATCCGGCTGGCGATCGTCGTGATGCTGGTCATCGTCGCCTTCACCTACGTGGTGCGCTTCGCCCTGCTGGTGGTGCTGCTGGCGGTGGCGCCGCTGGCATCGATGTGCATGATCCTTCCCGAAACCAAGCGCTATGCGCAGTCGTGGCTGCGACTCTTCCTCCTCACCGTCTTCATGCAGTTTGGGCAGGTCCTGGTGCTCCGCTTCGCCAGCCTCTTCGCCGATCAGGTGGGGGCACGGCCGCTTGAAGCGCTTTACGGGGTTGCCGTGCTCTACCTGCTCATCAAGGTGCCCGGGTTGATGAACGCCTCCTCCCACGTCGAGCTGAAGGCCCAGCACCTCGCCGAGGGGCTGGCGAAGCGGGCCATCAAAGGGGCGATGGGAACGGCGACCAGGGCGTCGAGCGCATGACGGTGCTCACCTCGACTCGGCTGGCGGTGTTCGCCTGGTCCTGGCGCCGGCCCCTGCTCGCCTTCGGTATTGCCGGCCTGATGGTGCCGGTGCTGATCGCCGGCATGGTGGTCCAGGCTCGGCAGGAGCGGGCCGGCGCGCTGCTGATGCCGGTCAACGATCCGACCATCACCCAGCCCTTTGGCTGCACCGCCCTCGAGATCGAGCCATGGTCGGTGGAGTGCGCGACGCATCACTTCCACAGCGGGATCGATCTGGCGGGCCCGATCGACACACCGATCCGTGCCGCCACCGCCGGCACCATCGCGCTGCACCGCGAGCGTGGCGGCTACGGACTCTACATTCTCCTCACCCGCGATTCGCGGCTGAGCACGCTCTACGGACATCTCGACTGGCCGCTCGTCCAGACGGGTGACATGGTTGCGGCGGGACAGGTGATCGCCCTCATGGGATCGACCGGCAACAGCACCGGACCGCACCTTCATTTCGAGGTGCGCATCGCAAGCGTGCCGGTCGATCCCCTACCACTCCTCGGACATCCGGCGACGGGAGGTGGTGGCTAACCGGCATTCTTTCGACCTGTTCGTAAAGACGACTCACCACGGAAGGAGATTCATATGGTCAACCGCGTGATTTTGGTGGGGCGATTGACGCGCGATCCTGAGATCGTGATCAGCCCCAAGGGGCTGACGATTGCCAAGCTCCGACTGGCGACCAACAGTTACTCGAAGGATGACGATGGGAACCGGCAGGAGGACGTCCAGTATCACTCGCTGGTGGCCTTCGACCGGCTGGCCTCGATCTGCCAGGAGTTCTTGGCCCGGGGCAAGCTGATCTATGCCGAAGGCAGGCTGCGCAGCCACGAGTGGGACGGCAAGGATGGTTTGCGCCGCTACACGACCGAGGTCGTCATGGACCAGATGAAAATGTTGAGCCCAAAGACGGAGACCGCCGTCGAGAACGGCCAGCCGGTTGCCGAGCCGGCGACCGAGCCGGCGAACGCCTGAGGCGCAACGACGAATGATGATCCCCGAACCCCATCCATATGACCCGGACGATCCCACCGAATACGACGAGACCGCGGAAGAACTGGCCTATCTGGTTCCCGACCAGGGATTCAGGCGCGACGAGGCCGGGCTCGACGATTACCCGAGCTACTGACGGTCGCTCGGCCATTCCCTCCCCGTCTGCGTGAGAGTCGGGGAGGGGTGACCCGATAGCATTTGCCCAGACCGGACGCAGCCGGGGTGGGTGTCCATTCAAGTGTCAGGAGGTGGCCGATGGCGGTGCAGACGCGCCTCGACGAGTGCCTGTCGATCCGTGATGGCCGGTTGTTCGTCGAGGAATGCGATGCCGACCAGCTCGCGCGTCGCTTCGGCACGCCTGGGATCAAGCGCCCCGAGACGGTGGCCGACGTCTTCATGCGGGACCTTGTCCCCCTCCGACTTCGCCGCCCGCGATGACCCTCGGCGTCGGCATCGTGGGCCTGCCCAACGTCGGCAAGACGACGCTCTTCAATGCGCTGACTCGGGCGGGCGCGGGCGTTGCGTCGTACGCCTTCAGTACGGTCGAACCGAATACCGCCATGGTGGAGGTGCCGGACAAGCGGCTCGACGTGCTGGCGCAGATGTACAAGCCCAAGAAGGTCACACCCACCGTCATGAAATTCGTCGACGTCGCCGGGCTGGTGGCGGGAGCCAGCCGCGGAGAGGGGATGGGCAACCAATTCCTTTCCACTATCCGCGACCTCGACGCGCTCGCCATGGTGGTCCGCGCCTTCAGCGATCCCAACGTACAGCACGTCGATAGCCAGCTGGACCCACGGCGGGACATGGCGATGGTGAACCTCGAGCTGGCGCTGGCCGATCTCGACGTGGTGAACAAGCGGCGCGAGAAGATCGCCGGGACGGCACGGCTCAAGCCGGGGGCCAAGGAGAAGGAGGAGCTCGAGCTGCTCGACCGTTTGGCCGCCCACCTCGATGAGGGGAAACCGATACGTACCCTGTCTTTTGAGGCGGAGCAGGCGAAACTCCTCAAGAGCTTCTCCTTCCTGACCGCCAAGCCGGTGCTGTACGTGGCGAACATCGGCGAGGACCAGATCGGCAAGGAGACGTCGGAGCTGCAGGCGGCGCGGGCGGAAGCTCGCGCCGAACATGCCGAGGTGATCGCGCTTTCCGCCCGGCTCGAAGCGGAGATCCGCGAGCTCCCGGACGATGAAGCGACGGCATTTCTCGCCGACGCAGGGCTCAGCGAGCCTGCCCTGGGGACCTTCATCCATGCCGCCTACCGGTTGCTGAACCTGGTGACCTTCCTCACGGCCGGAGACCCGGAGGTTCGGGCCTGGACCGTTCGCCAGGGCGCGAAGGCACCCGAGGCCGCGGGCGTGATCCACAGCGACATCGAGCGGGGCTTCATCAAGGCGGAGATCGTCGCCTACGCTGACCTGGTCGCGGCGGGATCCTATGCGGCGGCGCGGGAACGAGGCAAGGTGCGCCTCGAAGGACGCGATTACGTGATCAAGGATGGGGACGTCTGCCTCTTTCGGTTCAATGTCTGACCCCTGGCGCCTTTTGGTCGACCCCCCGGCGAGTGGCGCCTGGAACATGGCGGTCGATGAGGTGCTGCTGGATGGCATCGCCGCGGGCACGGCACCCCCCACCCTGCGTTTCTACGGCTGGACACCGCCCTGCCTCTCGCTGGGCTACTTCCAACCGTTCGACGTCGTCGACCTCGATAGCTGCCGCGCACTGGGCGTCGACATCGTTCGCCGGCCGACCGGCGGGCGGGCCATCCTCCACGACCGGGAGGTCACCTATAGCGTGGTGTTGCCGGCCTCGGTGCTGGGGCAGGATGGTGGCGTCCTGCTGTCCTACCATCGGCTGAGCCTGGCACTGCAGGATGGGCTGCGTCGGCTCGGCGTCCCCGCGACGCTGGCGCCCGCCAGCGCGGCGCCCTCGACGGCCGTGCACGGGCCGGCCTGCTTCGATCGCCCCTCGGCCCACGAGATCCTGCTGAACGGCCGCAAGCTGGTGGGCAGCGCCCAGGTCCGCCGGGGCGGGGCGATCCTGCAGCACGGCAGCATCCTGGTCGAACCCCGGATCGCCAGCCTGATCGCCTGTTTACGGCTGCCCGGCGGCTCCGGCAGCCGGGGGATCGAGGAGGGCGTCGCCGGCCTGGCTGAAGTCGGTGAGTTTGCGCCGGCGCAGATCGCCCACGCGATTGCCGACGCCTTTGCCGACCGGTTTGGCGTCCCCTTGATCGAAGCCCCGTTTCGGCCGCTGGAGCGGGCTGCGGCTCAGGCCCTGGCCGGCTCGAAATATGAGGGCGCCGGCTGGACCGAGCGGCTTAGGCCAGAGTCGGCCACAAACACAACAAGGACCAGATGAGGAGGGGCATTGCAGCGGCGATGGCAGGACGGCTGCAGGATCTGGCCCTTGTTGGCTCGCGGCTTCGGGCACACGCTATATGTTGTACCCGTGCGCGGTTGTACCACAGCCCATTGGACGTGTCAAGCGCTTTTCCACGTTCGCGCTAAACTCCACTCGGCGTCAGCCCACATGGCCCGAAAGAACAAGCGCTCGCAGCTCAGGAAGCCTCAACGCGGATCATCCGGTGGCGGCCATGCCGCGCGTCCCCCCGGCATTCCCCCGGTCGCGCCGGGGCAGCCCAGCCAGCCCGGACAGCCGGCCCAGGCCTCGCAGCCGGGCCCGGCCAGCCCGACGCCGGTGGCGCGGCCACTCCCGCGGGGTCCTCGGGGGCGGCAGTCGGCGGGTCCGTTGCCAGTGCAGGACGCGGCCATCCCGCTGGAGCGGGTGCCCTATTTCCGTTCAGACTTGCGCCGGATCGCGATCACGGCCGGGTTCATGTTCGTGCTCCTGATCGTCGGGTCGATCGTGCTGCGCGGATTGCTCCAGGCGTGAGCTTTTTCGGGGAAGCAAGAAAGCCAATCGCGTAACCGTTCTGGCACAAGACGCTAACAAACGTGCCAGGAGGTTTTCGTGTTCGATAAGAGATCCCCGCGAGAAGCCGCTCCGATCGTCGCCGAGACGGTGCTGAGCAACCAGATCAAGCTCGAAGGCCGGCTGCAGTCGACGTCCAATATCCGGTTCGACGGCGAAATGAACGGTGACCTGACCACCGAGGGCGACCTTTCGGTCGGCGAGCATGGCCGGGTGAAGGGCAATGTCAGCGGCCGCAACGTCGTGGTCGGCGGAACGATCCAGGGCAACGTGAGTACCACGGGCCGTCTCGAGATCCTGGCCACCGGCAAGGTCTTCGGCGATATCGTGGTCGGCTCGCTGATCATCGATGAGGGCGGCATCCTCCGTGGAAAAAGCGCCGTCCACTCGGAGGAATCCGCAGCCTCCACCGTTTCGGTCGGGATCCGCGCGGAGGCCGCCGCCGCCGCCTAAACCCGTCGGGTTTCATTCGTTCATAAGGGTCCGGATTGCTCCGGGCCCTTTTCGTTTTCGCGGATACTTACGAATGCCGTGCTGCTCAGCAATCCGCTGCAATTCATCATCAATGCGATCTACCTGGTGCCGGCGCTGGTTCTCGGTCTGGTCGTGCACGAGGTGGCGCACGCGGCCGTCGCCGTGGCCCGCGGCGACCAGACGCCACGGCTCGACGGTCGGCTCTCGCTCGATCCGAGGCATCATCTGGATCCGCTCGGCACGCTGGTCGTCTTCTTCATCTATTTTGGTTGGGGCCGTCCCCTTCGCCTGAACCCCTTCCGGATGCGCAGCAGCCTCGACCCCGCCCTGGTCTGGCTGGCCGGCCCGCTGGCCAGCCTGCTGGTCGCGATTGCGCTCTCGATTCCGCTCAAGCTGTTGCTGGCCTCCGGGGCGGTCGGCTTCGATTCGCCCCTGTTCCAGCTGATCCTGGTGGCCTTCTATTTCAATGTCCTGCTGGCGGTCGTGAACATCCTTCCGATCCCTGGGCTGGACGGGTACAACGTCCTGGGCGCGCTCTTTCGACGCCGATACGCGAAGTTCTTCTCTCAGGTTGATGCCAATCGCCAGGCCATCCTGCTGGCGGTCGTCCTGGTCGTCCTCTTCGCGCCCCTCGTCCTCGGCAGCGCGAGCATCTTCGATCTTCTCTACGATCCGATCGCACGGGTGCTGCTGGGCGGCAGCCTCCGTCCCAGTGGCTTTTGATGGACACGCTGCGCACGCTCCCCAGTGTCCACCAGCTCCTGGAGGAGCCGGAGGCGCGCGCGATGATCGCCGCGCACGGCCGGCCGCTGGTGCGGTTCGCCGTGCAGCGCATCCTCGAGGAGGAGCGTCGCAGCGGTGCGATCGCGGAACCGGCGGCCCGTTGGTCCGCCATCGAGCGGGTCATCCGCGGGTTGCGACAGCCCCGGCTGCGTCCGGTGATCAATGCCACCGGCGTGATCCTCCACACCAACCTCGGCCGGGCGCCGCTGGCGGCGGCCGCCGCCGAAGCCGCGGCGGCGATCGCGGGTCGCTACTCGACC
>VBGO01000179.1 GCA_005882525.1 Chloroflexota bacterium | reverse complement strand
GCTCGCATGGTGGAGGTCGGCACCACCAACCGGACCCGCGCCGAGGACTACGCCGCCGCGATCACGTCCCGGACCGCCGCCATCATGAAGGTTCACGCCAGCAATTTCCAGGTGATCGGCTTCACCGAGAGCGTCGACCTGAAGGCGTTGTCGGCGATCGCCCGGCAACACCAGCTGTTGTTGCTACACGACCTGGGGAGTGGGGCGCTGCTCGACACCGCGGGCTACGGCCTGGCGGAGGAGCCGCGCATCCGGGACAGCCTGCAGTCGGGAGCGGACCTGGTCGCCTGCAGTGCCGACAAGCTGCTGGGCGGGCCGCAGGCCGGCTTATTGCTCGGTCGGGCGGCCCTGGTG
>VBGO01000178.1 GCA_005882525.1 Chloroflexota bacterium | reverse complement strand
CATTACGGATTGGTTCTCTCGGCAGACTACTTCAGCCATCTGGGTGACCGGGGTCACTTCGAAAAACGCTGGAGCTTCACGGCGGAGGGACCGGCGCGGATTCTCGGCACCACACCGGCCGCCGGGGAAACCGGGGCGGCGCGGATTGGTCAGCTGAGCATTCGTTTCGCGCGCCGTCCCGTCGTCGATCCGAAGATTCGCTTCGAGCCGCCGGACAGTTCAATGCAAGCCGGGCACTGGACCGACACAACCTGGTCAGTCGACTACGCGGGACTCCAGCCACTGCGGTCGTACCGCGCCATCCTCGACCTTGATTTCGGGGCAACCCCCGCAAACCTCCATCACGAGTGGAGCTTCACCGCCGAACCAGGGACGCCGCCGAAGAACATTCCCCTCATCTGGTACGCGACGTCGAGTCCATACTCCGGTCGCCAGGACCCGAATCACCTCTACCGGAACCTAGCGCTCGATTGGAGCGGAACGTTGGTGGGCAGCCTCTACGGCACGACGCCGGTTTATCAGGCCCCAGATGGAATGCGCATTGCGCTGGGGGCCGGCGTCGCCGACCCATCAGGAGCCCTGGTAGCCGCGTCGGGTACGAACAAGGGTGGCCCGGGCTTCGCCGACGACAGCCGGCATATCTGTGCCATACGGGATGCGAATGGCGGCGATCCCGGTGCACAAGAAGGGAAACCGACCTGGCTCTTTGCCGGGCCCATCGGAGGGTCGCTCCACCGCATCGGCCAGGCCGGCAGTGTCGGTGGCCAGTCGGGACCTGGAATCCTGGCCTGCAGCTACCTGAACGATCGCGCGGTGGTCGTCGAGAACGTCATCATGTCCGCCTCCGAGGTTTGGATCTATCGCCTCTCGACCGGATCGCTGCTCTATCACCATAACTACACAAGCGGCGCGGTTGCCTCCTCGATCGTGGCGTCACACGATGGCCGATATCTCGCGGAGCAGACGATGACCACGGATGCCCAGGGGCATCAGGTGTATGCCGATACGCTTATACGCCGGACCTCGGACGGCACGGTCGTCGCGCGTATTGCCGACCAGACGGTGGTCGCGTTCTCCTGGGACGGCTCACGCCTGATCGCGAGCCCCGGCCTCGCGTCCGTGACCAACCATGAGGTGCGCCTGCTCGATTGGCAGCGCGGACAGATCTTGTGGCGGTTGGGTCAGCCGGCGGGCAGCAACCCGGGCGACTACTACGTTTTCGCGCTGCCAAGGCCGGGCGGGACCGACTTCATGGTCGGGGTGGCGGTCCGGGCAGCCGGGACCGGGGACTATCCGGCAATCGATCAGCTCTGGCAGGTGCGGGCGAGCGGAGCGGCTACCGCTGTCGCGAAAGGCCGGATCTATCCCGGCTTCTAGGCCTGCGCGACAGGCTTGCGAGGCGTCCGGCCGGTGAAGAGCAGGTACGCGTAGAGCAAGACACCCGTCGTCAGGCCGACCGCGACCTTGACCGCGGTCGGCGCGTTCGAGGGGCTCAGGTTGCCTTCGATGATGCCGGCGACGATCAGGAGGGGCGCCATGCCGGCCAGGATGATGACCGCCTTCCGCGCGGCCAGCACGAGCGCGTCGCGGCGCCGGTAGGCGCCGGGGAGGAGAATGGCCCAGCCCATCATCAATCCACACGCCCCGGCCGCCACCACCACCGACAGCTCGAGCACACCATGGCCGACGATGAAGTCGAGCAGGCCAGGCGCGATCCCGTAGGCACTGGTCAGTCCCAGCATGCCGCCCAGCTGGATGCCGTTCGTCATCAGCAGGTAGATGGTCGGCAGGCCAAGCAGCACGCCAAACGCGAAGGCGCCGATGGAAACGTTGATGTTGTGCGTCATGATCACCCCGGAGGCCAGCGGGCGTTTGTCCGCCGGGATCTGGGTCCAGAGCTGGTGGTTGCGCACCAGATGCACCAGCTCGGTCGGCACCAGCGCATAGGCAAGCTTCGGGTCCAGGCTGACGGCGACAAAGGCCACCAGCGCCGGAGCGAAGAGCAGCAGGGCTGCCGCAACCAGGTACGGAGCGGCTTCCCGGTAGGTCTGCGGAAGGATCTCCCGGTAGAAGCGCGCGATCCGCGCCCCCAGGTTGCCGCCCTGCCGGTAGACGGCCGCGTGGCCGCGGGCGACCAGCCCGTTCAGATAGCCCGCCACCGGCTCGGTCGGCCAATCCCGCCTGGCCCGGGCGAGGTCGGCCGTCGCGCGACGGTAGAGTGCCGCCAGCGCCAGCACCTCGGTCGGCCGCAGACCGCCGACCCGGCTGGTCCCCGCTCGCGTCAGCAGTTTTTCCAGCCGATCCCACTCTGGTCGTCGGCGGGTGACGAATTCATCGGCGCGCACGCCTCCATGATGACGGACACTAGGGCTCCCGCCTGGCCTGTCGCAGAACCGCGACGCGCTCTCCGGAAAGCGGCGGGTAGAGTGAAAGCGTGCAGCCGCCCGACGCGTCTGACGATCTCATCATTTCGACGCCGGAGCGAGTTGCCTTCCAATACGAGATCGCCGGCATCGGCAGCCGCTTCCTGGCGCAGATCATCGATTCGCTCATCATCCTGGTGATCCTGATCGCCATCACGATCCTCGCCGCGGCGCTGGGCGGAATCTTCAGCAGCGGCGAGCTCGCCATCCTGGTCGAAGTCATCCTCGGCTTCATCCTGCTGGCCGGCTATTTTCTGGTCAGCGAGGCGGCCTGGAACGGCCAGACGGTCGGCAAGCGATCCGCCCGCCTGCGGGTGGTGGGGGACCACGGCGAGCCACTCACGATCGCCCAGGCGGCCATCCGCAACCTGGTGCGGATCGTGGACTTCCTGCCCTTCTTCTACGCCATTGGGATGCTGACTCTCTTCATCAACGGCCGCGGCAAGCGGCTGGGGGACTTCGCCGCCGGCACGCTCGTGGTGCGCGACCGTGAGCGCATCAGGCTGTACGACCTGGCGGGCACCCCGGCCGGGGCGGCTCCGGCTCCCGCGCCGGTTTCCTCGATCTGGTCGACACCGTCCGCCACCTCGGTGGGAGCGCCGCCCGCTCCCGCGGCCGGCGAGCCGCCGGTCGTCGATCCGGGACTTCGCCGCCTGGTCGTCGCCTACGCGGCCCGCCGAGAGGAACTACCGGTGGCCCGCCGCCAGGCGCTGGCCCAGAGCGCTGAGCCAGCCCTGCGGCGCGCCCTACCCGACGTCGTCGCCACGGCGGGACCGCTCGCCGCCCTCGACCAGCTGGCGGAGCGCGAAGGGATCTCGCCCCATCGCCCGACGCACCGCCGGGCGTCCAGCGCCATGACCTGGGGGGTCACGACGCTGATCTTTTTCTGGATGCCGCTGATCGCGATTCCAACCGGAATCCTCTCGATCGTGTTCGGCGGCAACGCGCTCCGGGCGATTCGCAGCGAGCCGAACCGCTACCAGGGCGAAGATCGGGCCAAGACGGGGCGACTACTCGGCATCATCGGGCTGGCGGTCAGCTCGGTCCTGCTGCTGCTCTTCCTGCTCGGCATCGCCTTTCGGAGCAGCTAGAGGCGCTTTCGCCCGGCGATTCCGGTGTGCACCGGGTGCCACCACTCGATCTTGCCCTCGCCCAGCTTCCAGCAGAGGAAGACGGCATCCCCTTCCCGCTGATGATAAAAATCGATCAAGCCGATGCTCGGATCGCGCAGCACGATGCCCCACTCCTGGAGCTGGTTCATGTCGCGCTCGAGCGTCTTGTGCAGCTCGGATAGGTGGCGACCTGGGAGGCCCCCGCCGTTGTGGGCCGCCTTCGCCCTCACCGCCGCCACGGTTTTGTCCTTGGCCAGCGTCTCCTGGGTGGCCCGGATGCGCTCGAGCAGCGGTTTGAGTTTGGGGACGAGCGCATTGGCCTCGTCGACGCTGTAGAACTTTTCGGGCATGGCTGGCTCAGGCGGCGGAGATGGGTGTCATGGCACGAAGCCGGGCGACCATCTCCGGCAAACGGTCGAGCACCAGATCGATGTCGGCGTCCGTGTTGCCCTTGCCGACCGACAGTCGCAGGCTGCCCAGGGCGCGCTCCCGCGGATAGCCGAGCGCGAGGATGACGTGGCTCGGCTCCAGTGATCCCGAGGTGCAGGCCGAGCCGGAGGAGGCGGCGATGCCGTCCATGTCGAGTTGGAGCAACAGCGACTCACCCTCGACGCCCTGGAACAGGAAGCTGGCATGGTGTGGGAGGCGGTTCACGGAGTGACCGGTGAGCGCCGCGCCCGGGATCCGGTCGAGCACGCCCTCGATCAGGCGATCCCTAAGTCCGGTCAAATGCGCGGTGTTCTTCGCCATGTCCCGCTGGGCGATGCCGATCGCCTTGGCCAGCCCGACGATCCCGGCCACGTTCTCGGTGCCGGCCCGACGGTTGCGTTCGTGTCCGCCGCCCAGCAACTGCGGCGCGAGTCGCACCCCGCTGCGAACCACCAGGCAGCCCACGCCCTTCGGCCCGTGGAGCTTGTGCGCGGACATGGACAGCAGATCGACGCCCAGTTCCGTGACGGTGGTCGGGATCTTTCCAGTCGACTGGACGGCGTCGCTGTGGAAGTAGGCGCTGCTCCGTTCGCGGGTGACCGTGACCAGCTCCCGGATCGGCTCGACGGTGCCGATCTCGTTGTTCGCGTGCATGATGCTGACCAGGATGGTGTCCGGCCTGAGCGCGCGCCCCAGCTCCGCGGGATCGACGAGCCCGTCGCGATCGAC
Source organism: Chloroflexota bacterium (assembly GCA_005882525.1). Classification (GTDB taxonomy): domain Bacteria; phylum Chloroflexota; class Dormibacteria; order CF-121; family CF-121; genus CF-13. The sequence goes on along the minus strand of VBGO01000178.1, from coordinate 685 downwards.
GCCCAACCGCGTCACCTCGAAGCCGTCGCGCTCGAGCGCGTCCGCCGAACGGAGCACCGCATCGTGCTCGATCGTCGATGTGATCACGTGCCGGCCACGGTCTGCGTTCCGCTGCGCGATCCCCTGCAAGGCGAAGTTGTCGCCCTCCGTGCCGCCCGACGTGAAGATGACCTCCTTGGCCGCCACCCCATAGAAGGCGGCTACCTCATCCCGCGCCTGGTCGATCGCCTGGCGGGCTCGCTGCCCGAGGCCGTAGACGCTCGAGGCGTTCCCGAACTCTTCGGTGAGATAGGGCATCATCGCCTGGAGCACTTCAGGATCGAGCGGTGTCGTGGCGGAATGGTCGAGGTACACCATCGGCATCAATTCTATGGCGCGTAAGGCTCGGCTTTCAGCCGAGTCTTCGGGAGGTCGCCTAGGTAGTCTGCTGCCGAGAGGGACGCGAGCGGGTGAGCTCTCGCATCGAGCCGCTGAAGGCCTTCATGTATTCGTGGACGTCCAGCAACTCGTCGCCGCTGATCGGGCCTTCGCTGGCCGCCTTGGGCAGGCCGTCCGGATGCTTGGCCTTCTTGAGCAACAGCACGGCGACGAAGCTGACGCCGCAATTGGCGCAGGTGACTTCGACGGTGCAATGCCCGTCCGCCTCGTTGAGCAGCTTCACCTGGCAGTCGGCGAGCGCCTGCGA
>VBGO01000177.1 GCA_005882525.1 Chloroflexota bacterium | reverse complement strand
CTTCCTGATCGGGTCGCGGGCGCTTCCCGGCTTCAACCTGTCGCGACTGCGCGTCTCCGGCTCGCTCCTCGAGATCGGCAGCGAAGATCTGCGCTTTCGCTCCTGGGAAGTCGAGCGCCTCTTCCGCGATTTCTATCGCGCCCCCCTTCCACCGGAAGAGCTCGCTGAGCTCGCGCGCCGCACCGAGGGCTGGGCCGCCGGCCTGCAGCTATTCCACCTGGCGACCCGCGGCAAGTCGCCGCCGGAGCGGCGCCGGATTCTCACCGCCCTGGGCAGCCGGTCACGCCTGACCCGCGAATACCTGACGCGCAACGTCCTCGACCAGCTACCGGCCGACCTCCGGTGGTTCCTGGTGCGCACCTGCGTGCTGACCCGGCTCACCGGACCGATCTGCGATGCATTCCTGGCCCGCAGCGCCAGCCAGCAGGTGCTCGAGGAACTCGAGCGCCGGCAGATATTTACGTACGCCACGGACGATCGGGGCGGCTACCGTTATCACGAGGTTCTTCGTTCGCACCTCGAACAGGTGCTGGTGGATGAGCTCGGTGAGGTCCAGGCGCGCGCCGCCTACCGGCGCGCCGCCGCGCTGCTCGAGTCGAACGGCGCCTTCCCCGAGGCGGTGCAGGCCTATTCGCGCGGCGAAGACTGGGAGGCGGTGGATCGTCTGCTCCATCACCAGGGCGGCGAGCTGCTGGAGGGACCGGACACCTGGATCGACGCCCTTCCACCCGCGCTGCTTCGCCAGGATCCCTGGCTGATGCTGGGCAGTGCCCGGCGTCACCGAGCCGAAGGACGGTGGCGGGAGGCGATCGATGCCTACCACCGGGCCGAACGGGTCTTCGGCTCGAGCGAGGCCGGGCTGATCTGTGCGTCCGAACGCAAGTCGCTCGCCGGGTGGCTGGAGCCGGCGCCGATGCCGGGCAATGACTGGGCCGGATTACTCCGTAAAGCCGTGGCGCACGACCCGCTGGCGGCCAAACAACTCGCCGGCCAGCTCCCGGAGGCGACGGGCAAGCTGACGGCCGGCGTCGTCTGCCTGCTGGCGGGACAGCTGGACCAGGCGCGCCGCCAGCTGAATGCCGCGGCCGACAGCCATGACGCGACCGCCGCGCTGGCCACCGCGGCTCGCCTCTGGGCGGGCGTCGCGGCGCTGCTGAGCGGCGACCTGCAGGGGGTGTTCGACGTCGAGGAAGCCGCCGAGAGCGCGGAAACGCTCGGGCTGGGGTGGTTGGCGCGGCTCGCACGCGGGGCGCTGGTGCTCGCCCAGCGGCCGGGCAGCACGCAGGAAGCCGCGGCCATTCGCGCGGCCTGCGATCGCGATGGGGATCGTTGGGGGAACGCCCTGATCGGGCTGATGATCGGCTGGGCCGCGCTGTATGCCGACGACAACGCGGTGGCGCCCCTGGAACAGGCGACTGAGGTCTTCCATCAGCTCGGGGCCGGGGTCCTCGAAGCCTGGTCGCGCGCCCTGCTCTCGCTGAGCCTGGCCCGACACGGCGCCCCAGAGGCGCATGAGGCGGCCTTGCAAGCGGAAAATCTCGCTCGCTACAGTGGCACGCCCGGCGCCCGGTACTTCCCTTACCTGGCGCTCGCCGAAATCCAGCCCGAGCGGGCGGGGGAGTACCACAGCCTGGCGCGATCGGTGCAGGAGGAATGCGGCCTGGCGCCGCTGGCCGCCACCGCGCCGGCGCCGGAGAACGTGATCCCGATCGGCACGGCCCGGTCGCTGCCGTCCCTCAGCATCCGCTCTTTCGGCGGCTTCAGTATCGCCATCAAGGGTCGCCCAGTCGACCTGACCGCGGTCAAGCCGCGGGTGCGCGCCGTGCTCCGGATGCTGGCCATCCATGCCGGCAATCCGGTGCACCGCGAGGTTCTGCAGGCGGCCTTCTGGCCCGATGCCGATGCCGATACCGGCGCGCGCAACCTTCACGTGGCCGTCTCATCGCTTCGGTCGTGGCTCGAGCCGGGCGTTGGCCGCGGTGGATCATCGATCGTGATCCGGGAGGGCGACGCGTATCGGCTGGCGATCCAGGCTGACGCGGAGGTCGATCTCGTGCAGTTTTCGAAGGCACTCGCCTCGGCACGCGTCGCGCGGCTGCGCGGGGAGGCCGATGCCGTCGTTACCTACTTTGAGCAAGCCCTCGAGCTGTATGCGGGTGAGCTGCTCCCCGAGGACGGTCCGGCCGAATGGGCGATCGAACCGCGGGAGCGGTTTCGCGCCGGCGCGCTCGAGGCGGCGCAGGGGCTGGCCGAGCTGCTGCTCAAGCAGGGCGACCCGGCCGCGGCCGCCAACGCCTGCAGCACCGGGCTGTGGGTCGATCGGCTGCACGACCCGCTCTGGAAGTTGCTCATCCAGGCGCGCGAGCGCGCCGGCGATCCGGTCGCGGCCAGCCGGGCCCGCCGCGACTACGAGCGAGTGCTCGAGGAGCTCGGCCTTACCGCGACCGCGCGGGCTTAGTTCTTCGTCTGGAATTCGACTTCGGTGATCGCCACCGACGACACCGATGCTCCCGCCGGGGCGTAGATCGACTGCACGTGGACCTCGACGAAGGTCACCTGGTTGGCTTTCCCGTCCGCGAGCTTGGTGAACTGCGTCGGCTGGGTCGCGTCCTGGTCGGTCAAGCTGAGGTCGCTGGTATAGCCATTGGAAAAGACCAGGTGAACCGTGCGGGGCCGCGGCTGGGAGGTGAAGGCGTCCGCCGGGGCGGTGCCCGACGCACCCGACCGAAAGCCGATCGCGGCAATGTCCACGGGGCCGCCGAAGCGAATCACCAGCACCGGCGTCCGATCGCTGGCGCGCGCCGCCCAGTAGGTGTTGCTGAAGCCGTCGATAGCGAACGTTGGCGGGTGGGCGGCGATGGCGCTCGTCGCGGTCACCGCGGTCGCGTGCACCGGGGCGTAATTCGGACGGAGCGCGACGCGCACGCTGGTGAATGTTCTGCTGACCCGGTCGACGACGGCGCTATGGAATGACGGCACCAGCAGAAACGCGAGCAGCGCGACGACGATGATCGCGACGATGGCGAGCCGGAGGATTCGCCACACCATGCCCAGCACGTTGGGCGGCCCCACTCGCTGCGGCCGCCAGCCGGCCTGGCGGGTCCGGACGCCGAAGAGTCGATTGACCAGCCGCCGGTACCAGGGGAGCCGGACGGCGATCGCCTCGTCCAGGGAATTGCCGCAGCGCCGGCAGAAGTGGCGCGTCGGATCATTGCCTTCGCCGCACTGCCCGCAGATCAGGTCGCCCGGATGCCGGCGGGTCGGCGCTTCCATCGTTCGTGGCGTCGCGCGCGGCCGGGCGATGGTCGGCGCGATGGAGCTGGGGCGCCGCGACATGGGCTCATCCGGCTGGACGGCCGCGGGGGGTCCGGCGGCGACGCCGGCGAGCACGGGCTCGGGCGCCGGGGCGGTCGGCCTGGAGGCGGCCGGCGGCGGGGCCGGTACGGCCGACGTCATCGGGCTCGACCGCATCACCAGCGGGGGAGGAGCAGTAACGGCCGCCGGGGGCGGAGGCATCGGTGCGGCACTGACCGACGTGGGCGCAGCGGTCGCTACCGGCGCGCCGTCCGAAGGGGCCGCCGGCTCGGCCGCCGTCTCTTCCAGCCCGACCGCTTGCTTCATCCGGTCGATCAGGCCGAGATGGGCGGGCTCAGGTTCCGGCTCCGGAGCGACCGGTTCGGGCTCCGGCTCGGCGACCACGACGCGTTCCCCGGACCATTCGAGGAACTTCCCGCAGGAGCCGCAGAACGTGTCGCTGTCTTCGTTATGGTGCCCGCACTGCTTGCAGACGATCACGTTTTGGTCACCTCCACAGCATCCTTTACTTCAGCCCGTTTGACAACCTCGACTTTGTGCGTGATGTGGGCCGGCTTGGCGGCGGCCACCAGCGCATCGAGCCGGGCCACCGAGATCGTCGACGGATCGTCCACCGTGACCCGAACCATGACGGCGAAGTTCGGCGATCCGGGGAGCGCCTCCCCGGCCGTCGTTGAGGTGGCCACGCCGCCGGTGTCAATCACGTCGACCGCGCCCCCGGTGAAGATCTCCACCTGGGCCTTGAGGCCCCTTGCCGTGCCCCGCATCCGGTAGAACTCGAATGCGTTGGCCAGCAGCGCGCGGCGGCGCTCGATCGACCATCCCTCGTCGAGGATGAGCCCGAACCAGCCACCCAGCCACTCGAGGAAATCGTCGGGAGCCAGCCAGGGATCGAGGTAGGCGGTGAGATTGTCGAGCGTGACGAAGATGGGCGCCAATGCCGCGTCGAAGGCCGAGACGAAGCGGCGGGTGAAGTCATCCTCCTGGAAGAGCGCCGGCAGCGTGTCCGCAAGCGGGTGTGGACTGATCACCGACCGCACCAGGCCCCGTTTGTGATTGACCTGAGCGGGCGCGATCATGCGCCTTCCACCAGCACCTGGTGCTCGTAGGAGAAGACCAGCGCGTGGGGCTCGATCACCAGCCGCTGTACCGCCTGGCCGCGTTGCCCCGTCACCGGGTCGGCGCCGAAGAGCCGGGCGTCCTCGACCAGCTCCGTGCCACGCAACCCCTGGAGGACCGAGTAGACCTCGCCCACGTGGACCGGTCGCCCAAACGGCCAGCCGTTGCGATCGGGGCCGCCGCTGACGGGGTGGAAGTAGTGGTACAGGGCATCGAGGGCGTCGGTCTGGAGCCGGGTTGGATCGGCGCCGGCACGGGGACGCAGCTTGGCCACGACCGTGACGCCGCGGTAGACGGGCGGTTCGACCAGGACCCGGGTGCCGATCACCCGTGATTCGCCGAGTCGCCGGCTGATGCGCTGGAGCGTCTCCTCGGCGGGGACGAGCTGCTCGAACCGCAGGCGGCCATCGCTGCTGCCGGCGGCGGGGACGACCAGGATGCGAACGCCGCCGGCGTCCGCGCCGTCGCCCGCCGTCACACAACGGACCCGCGCCACCTCCGGCGCGGCCTCACGGGCAAGGTGTTCGTAGTCCTCCATGGTGACGGCGCGATCACGCGTCCGCAGGACGATCGGGCCGCGCTCCTTGGCGTTGGCGATGTCTTCGCCGTCGACGCCACCCTCCGCCGCCCGGCGATTCTGGATCCGGGCGACATAGGGGATCGATGATTTCAGCACGCTGATGGTGTTCCGCGCGACATTGCCTTTGCGGCCGCCACCGATCAGATAGGAACGAAGCCGCAACCGCACCCCTTTGGCCGGCACGGCGCCGTAGTACCGCAGCGCCCCGTCGGGCTCACGGACGCCGGGACCGAGGGCCACCTCACCGGAGACGGCGTCGAGCACAAAGTGGTGGTCCTGCGGCTTGCTGTCGACGAAATCCTGCACCTGCTTCCATTCCTGCCAGCCGTCCACGCCACTGACTTCGAGGACGGCACCAGAGCCGCCCGGCACCACCGGCCGGTGCTTCAGCGCGAAGCGCTGCCCGGGTACCCCTTCGGACGCCCCGAGGATTTCGTTCTCGACCAGTTCGGCGTTCACCGCGTCGGTGGTGCCGCCGGTTGTAAAGGCCGTCAGCCCTTTGATGATGGGCGAGGCGCTGTAGGTTGGTTGGTCCGGCTCCGGCTTCAAGACGCGAGCCCGTAACCAGCCGGCCCGCTGTTGCTGGATGACGGAAACAGTGTGGCTCTTCGGGATATGGAGCACGACATCGCCGTCCCGGTTGAGGCCGCCCGTCCCGTCGCGGTCGACGTCGCAGCGCGCCCAGGCGTAGCCGTCCCAGGCCTCCCATACCAGCGGCGGGTTTTCCGGGTCGACGCCAACGCCTTCGATGTCGCACTTGAAGCGCAGGGTGACGGCGCACGCCGGCACCGCCTCCGAAAGCCCGACCAGCAGGACGTCGTTCGGCTTCGGCACCTTGTCGAAGCAGAAAAAGGAGGTCTTGGCGGCCAGCGCCTCGGTATGGTCGCGGATTTCTTTCTCATTCGCCAGCGACGAGGCGAGCAGCGAGAGCGAACAGGGCACGATCGGCAGGTCGCCAACGGTGGTGAAGAGGATCGCCTCATCGCTATCGGTCCGCAGGGTGGCGACCTGGGTGCCGGGGCGGATATGGATGGCGGCAGCTTGCGGGCCCGCCAGCCAGAAGGTGATCGCCACCCGGGCCGCGGTCGGTGGGAAGAGCCGAACACCGATCAGTTCCAGGAACTTGATGTAGTTGCGCTCGGGGACGCGGTTCAGCCGGTAGAGGACCTGGTCGGTCATCCACGCGAATGTCTCTATCAGCGTTACGCCGGGGTCAGAAACGTTGTGGTCGGTCCACTCCGGACACTTCTGCTGCACCAGGCGCTTGGCATCGTCGACGAGGTCCTGGAAGCGTCGATCGTCGAGATTGGGGACCGGCAGTGCCATGCTTACCCTCCTCCAGCAGATTTGTTGTCGCCCGTTGTCTCGGGCGGAATTACGTAGAAGGGGAAGACCAGGTTGCGCGGATCGTTGGTTTCCCCGATCGCATAGCGGATGTCGATGTAGATCGTGCTCGATTCCTCGGTGTCGAAGCTCACCAGGACGTCACGCACCTCGATGCGGGGTTCCCAGCGACGCAGGGCGGCGCGCACCGCCGCGGCCACCCGGGCGGCGGTCTCGGTATCGGCGCTGTCGAAGACGTAATCGTGGATGGCGCAGCCAAATTCGGGCCGCATCGGCCGCTCGCCGATCGCAGTGCCCAGAATCAGGCGGATACTCTCCTCGACCTCCTGCTCGCGGGAGACGAGGGCAATCCGCCCGGTGGCATCGGTGCGCAGCGGGAAGGCCCAGCCGGAGCCGATGAATTCTTCGCTCATTGCGCGATCACCTTCGTCTGGCCGGCGGACGCGATCATCATCGGCGTGCCGGTCGGCACGCAGGTGCCGCCCATCGGTGGCAGCGCCAGTAAGACCGGCATGCCCCCGACGAGGACTTTCGTGCTTCCGGACGGGATGATGCCGCTGATGCAGGGCCCGTTGGCCACCGGTGGCGGCGGGAAGGCGCAACCCGCGACCACATAGGACGCGGGGATGGTCACGACCGGCTGGCTGCCGACCATGACCTTGGGACTCACGGTCGTGCACTGAGCCTGCCCACCGTGCATGCAGGTCACCGATCCGCCCATGTTGACGATTGGTCCGGGCATTACATCACCTGCAGGGCGCCGCTGTTGACGTCAACCATTGCGCCCGTGACTTTGAGTTGTCCGCTCGCCTTGACTTCGAGCTGCGGTCCGCCGTCGAGGGTCGCCCCGGAACCCCCCTTCAGGTCGAGGTTGGTCTGCGCCTCGAGGGTGATGCCTTGCTGCGCCGAGAGCTTGAGATTCCCCTGAGACTCGAGCGTCATGTCTTGCTGGGACTCGACGTGGACCTTTCCCTGTGACGAGATATGGATCTCGGAGTTGGTCTCGTTGAGCGAGATCTTCAGGTTGCCATCGCTGCTGATGAATGCGATCCCGGCTTTGCTCGAATCGTCGAAGAAGATGAATTGGTGTCCCTTGCGAGAGATGAAGCCCCGCCGTTTGACTTTCCCGTTGTCGAACAGCCCGCTGCCCTCGTTGGGCGTGTCCTGGCCGTTGTAAAGGCTGCCGACCACGTAGGGCCGGCGGATGTCGCCGAACTCGAAGGCCACCAGGACTTCGTCATTGACCTCGGGGATCCAGACCGCGCCGCTGTTGGGGCCGGCGCCCAGCTGGGTGAGGCGAGCCCAGTCCGACTCGTAGTTGTCGTCGAGCCAGGGAAACTTCAGCTTGACGCGGGCCGCATTGTTCGGATCGTTGTTATCGGTTACAAGGGCGACGACGACGCCGTTGATGGGCGCCCCGCCGGCCGAGGCATGGCCGTTCGAGGCGCCAATGGACGTCAAGCCGAGCAGCGAGCGGTCCTGGCGCCCGCTGATGACGAAGTGCGTGCGGTAGCCGTTTTCGTTGAAGACGTGGCGGGCCTCGCTCAGGGTGTACCGCCCCTGAAACTGGTCGCCGACCACTCCGATGCTGACGGTGGCGCCCGCCTTCAGACTCGGATTGCCGCGGGCGACGCCGTCGGCTTCGGCGAAGGCGCTGCCGATAGCCTCCGCGATCGAGGCCGCCACTGCGTCGACCTGGCCCTGTTGGGCGAGCGGGCGGTCCACCGCGGTGAAGGTTTGGCCGCCAAAGGTTCCCGCCAGGCCGGAGGGATCCTTCTGGACGCTGGCCGCCACCGTGCCCGGCTGCGCCGATCCCAGCACGAGTTGTTTCTGTTCCGGATCCCAGCCTCGGACGTTGATGCTCGAGACCTGTTCGGCCGAGGTGATGCGCGGCCGAAACTCGATCAGGTCGTCGCCGAAGACCAGCTGCAGCGGATTCGCGTTGTTCTGGTAGTCCCCGGGTTGGGGCGCCCCGGAGGCCTGGATCGGCCGCCGGAAATTGAACTTGCCGTCATCCATGGT
>VBGO01000168.1 GCA_005882525.1 Chloroflexota bacterium | reverse complement strand
GGATCGCCAGCGGCTGAAGTGGCTGATGGCGGCTACCACCCTCCTGCTGCTGTCGTTTGCGCTGAATCTCACGGTTGTGCTGAACGACCTCCTCATTCCCCTCGTGGCGGCGGCGGTGCCCATCGCGATCGGTATCGCCATTCTGCGATACCGCCTCTACGACATCGACTTGATCATCAACAAGACGCTGGTGTATGGAGGACTCGCGGCGGTCATTACTGCGGTGTATGTCCTGGTCGTGATCAACATCGGTGCCCTCGTTGGCGGGAGCCAGCGCCTGTGGCTCTCGCTGCTTACCACGGCGGTCATTGCGCTCGCCTTCCAGCCGCTGCGGGCACGGGCGCAGCGCCTGGCCAACCGGCTGGTTTATGGGAAGCGCGCCACACCCTACGAGGCGCTCTCACAGTTCAGCGAGCATCTCTCGGAGACGTTCTCTCACGAGGACATCCTCGACCGAATGGCACGCATCCTGGCGCAGGGGACCGGCGCTGAACGCGCCGAGGTCTGGGTACGAGCCGGCCAGCGGCTGGTGCTCGCCTCCTCATCACCGCCAGCGGCCGAGCCGCTCACGCCGCTGGTCATGCAGAACGGCACCCTGCCGGAGATGCAACGCGACACGATCGTTCCGGTCAGCCATGCCGGCGAGCTGCTGGGCGCGCTGGCGGTCGACAAGAAGCGGGGCGAGACGATGAATGCCGTCGAGCAAAAGATGGTCACCGACCTTGCCGGTCAGGCCGGGTTGGTGTTGAAGAACGCCGGCCTGAATCGTGAGCTGCTGGCGCGGCTCGACGACCTCCGTGCGTCACGTCAACGACTGGTCACCGCGCAGGACGAGGAGCGACGCCGGATCGAAAGGAACCTGCACGACGGCGCGCAGCAGCACCTGATCGCGCTCAAGATGAAGGTCGGCCTCGCCGAAGGGGTTGCCGAGCCCGACAGCAAGGCGCGGGCCATCCTCGCCCAGCTGAAGCACGACGCCGACGAGGCAATCGATAACCTCCGCGAGCTCGCCCGCGGCATCTATCCGCCACTGCTGGCGTCTGACGGTCTTGGTCCGGCGCTCCGCGCGCATTCCCACCGGGTAACCGTCCCAGTCGAGTTGGAGCTCGAGGACATGCCCCGCCAGCCGCGCGAAGTGGAGGGCGCCATCTATTTCTGCTGCCTGGAGGCGCTTCAAAACGTGGTCAAGTACGCGCAGGCCAGCCGCGTCACGCTGCGGGTCTGGCTGAGCGATTCTACGATCGCGTTCCGGGTCGAGGATGATGGCAAGGGCTTCGACCCGGCGGCGGTGGTGCGCAGCTCAGGCCTGCAGAACATGCATGACCGGCTCGAGGCACTCGGTGGCTCCATCAGGATCCAGAGTGCGCCCGGAAAAGGGACCGTCGTCGAGGGCCGGCTGCCGCTCCAGGCCTAACCGCAACGCGGTGCCGGTGTGCCTAGCGGCGCGCCTCGGACAGGTAGAGCAAGGCGGCTTTGACCCGGCGATGCACGTCCTTTTCCTCCGCGAGACCGAGCTTGGAAAAGATCGAATTGATGTGTTTCTCGACGGCGCGCTCGGTCAAGAAGAGCCCTCCAGCGATGGCGGCGTTGTTCTTGCCCTCCGCCATGGCGGCGAGCACCTCGTTCTCCCGCGGGGTCAGGTCGCGCAGGGGCGAGTCCGGCTTGCGGGTGCGGGCGGCGACCAGCGCCTCGACCACCTTCGAGTCGATCACCGAGCCGCCCTTCGCCACCTCCCGGATGGCGTTGACCAATTGTTCGATGTCCGAGACGCGTTCCTTGAGCAGGTAGGCGCGGCCGGCGGCACCCTTTTCCAGCAGCGCCAGGGCGTATTCGGGCTCGGCGTACTGGCTGAGGACGACCACCCCCGTCTTGGGGTGCCCGGTGCGGATCTGCTCGGCCGCCCGGATTCCCTCGTCGCTGCCCGTTGGCGGCATCCGGATGTCTGTGATGACGACATCGGGCGCCTGAGCCTCGACAGCCGCCATCAGGCTGTCGAAATCGACGGCCACCGCGGCCAGCTCCAGGTCGGGCTGGGTCTCGATCAGCTGCTTGACGCCTTCACGCAACAGGTAGTTGTCGTCGGCGAAGACAACCCGAATTGGCACGGTGAACAGGATAGTCGGCCGTCGGACCCCGGCAGCAGGCCTCCCCAGCCAAAGGGGGGCCAGCATCCTTTTGATTTACCTCCTCTGCTGTCATCCTTCTTATCAGGAGAAGCAGAACGATGAGCATCCGAGTCCTGATCGTCGACGACCAGGCCCCCTTTCGTCATGCCGCCCGGGCGGTGACGGAGGCGACCGACGGTTTCCTGGTGGTTGGCGAGGCGGAGACCGGTGAGGCCTCGGTCGAGGCTGCCCGGACGCTGAAACCCGACCTGGTCTTGATGGACGTCAACCTGCCCGGCATCAACGGGCTCGACGCGACCCGCCAGATCCTGGCCGACTCGAATGGCGTCGTGGTCGTCCTGCTGCTCTCCACCTACGAGGAAGAGGAGTATGGGTCGAAGGCCGCCGAGTGCGGAGCCCCCGCCTGGGATTCGGCGAGGACCATGCAGCCCGGGTAACATCGGCAGCGCATGCCAGTCACGGTTGGGCCGTCGACTCTGACCATCAACCACGACCGACAGTTCCTCATCTCCCAGCCGAATGCCACGATGGCCCCCCACGAAGATGTCGGCTTCTACGCGCGGGACACGCGATTCGTCAGCGGCTACAACGTCACCATCAACGGGCGCGCGCCGCTGCTGCTCGACGCGATCACGGTGGAGCACTTTTCGGCGCGCCATGAGTTCATGACGCCCGAGCTGCCGCTCGGTCCGGGATCGGGTCCGGGTGCCGATGGATTGCTCCCTGAACGATCGATTGGCTTCCGCCTGGAGCGCACCATCCTGGAGGGCGTCCACGAGGACTATGACCTGACGAACTACGCGATGTACCCGGTGCGGGTGGTGCTGGAGATCGGCATCGAGTCCGACTTCGCCGACATTTTCGACGTGCGCAATCACCGGCTGATCCGCCGCGGCGACCTGCAGACCACCTGGCGGCCTCGGGCCGGGGAGCTGCGAAGCAGCTACCACAACCGCAGCTTCCGGCGCGGCCTGGTGGTGAAGGTGGAAAAGGCCGGATCGAAGCCCGAATACGCGAACGGTCGGATGGTCTTCCTCTGCGAGCTCGCCGCCCAGGCGGAATGGCATGTTTGCCTCAAATGGCTGCCGGTGATCGGTCCGCGGCCGGCGCGCACGCTTCCCTGTCATTCGCTGGTCCTGGGAGAGGCTCGCCGGATGCATCAGCTTCCGCCGGTCGAGCTGATCACCAGCCATCCCACCCTTCCGAGCATCTGGCAACAGGCGGTTGAAGACACCGACGCCCTGCGCATGGTAGACACCACCGTCAGGGGCGGCCTCTTCGTGCCCGCGGCTGGCATCCCCTGGTTCGTGACGGTGTTCGGCCGCGACTCGCTCGTCGTCTCGATGGAAAGCATCAGCGCCTTTCCGGAGTTCGCGCTCGGGGCGCTGCGCACGCTGGCGCAAGTCCAGGCGACCGATGACGACGCCGAACAGGACAAGGAACCCGGGAAGATCCCGCATGAGATCCGGTCCGGCGAGCTGGCCAGTCTGAAGCTGTTGCCGTTCGCCCCCTACTACGGCACCGCGGACGCCACGCCGCTGTTCCTCATCGTGCTCTCCTATGCCTACCAGTGGTCGGGTGACGTCGGCCTGCTGCAGCGGTATCGTCGCAACGCCGAGGCCGCCCTCGGTTGGCTGCTGCAATACGGCGACCGCGACGGGGACGGGTTCCAGGAATACTCGCGCCGGTCCAGCCGGGGGATCTTCAACCAGGGTTGGAAGGATTCCTGGGACGCGATCCGGCATGCCGACGGCTCGATCCCCGAGCCACCGATGGCGCTTTGCGAGCTGCAGGGCTACGCCTTCGATGCGCTGCTACGGATGGCGGAAATCTACGACCTCCTCAAGGACCCTGAGCATGCCGCCGAGCTGCGCGACCGCGCCCGCCGGCTGTACCAGCAGTTCAACGAGGTCTTCTGGTGGGAGGCGGAGGGCACGTACTACCTCGGCCTCGACGGGGACAAGCGCCCGATGGAAACGGTTGCCTCGAATGCCGGCCATTGCCTGGCCAGTGGCATCGTGCCGCCCGAGCGGGCCGGGCGCGTCGTCGACCGCCTGATGGCGGACGATATGTGGAGCGGCTGGGGCGTCCGAACGCTGTCGAGCAAGCACCCCGGCTACAACCCCTACTCCTATCACTGTGGATCGGTCTGGCCGCACGACAACGCGACCATCGCGGGTGGATTTCGCCGCGCCGGCCGTCACGAAGAAGCCCAGCGGGTGGCGGAGGGGATCTTCGCCGCCGCCGAGCGGTTCGACGCCCACCGGCTGCCCGAGCTGTTCAGTGGTCTCCCGCGCGATGCCGGTGCTTTCCCGGTGCCCTACCTGGGGGCCAACGTTCCCCAGGCCTGGGCGGCGGCGGCCGTCTTCCGTCTGGTCGCCATCCTCTGTGGGATCCATACCGTCGGTCGCACGCGGACGATGTACGTGAATCCGGACCTTCCCGACTGGCTGCCCTCGCTGACGTTGCGCAACCTTCGCGCCGGGCGGGGCGCGATGGAGCTCCACCTCGAACGAGACCGGGTCCAGGTCGTGGGCAACACGACCGGCTTCAAGGTCGTCCATGGCCGCCTCCCGCGGCCGGCGCTGGTCGAAGCCCCACTCGCCAGAAGCTGATCGGGGCTGAATCGCCGAGGCGGTTCGGCGGGGCCGGGTTAGACACCGAGGTAGGCCTTGCGAACCGCTGGGTCGCGGCGAAGATCGGCGGCGGGACCCCGCATCACGATGCGACCGTTCTCCAGCACATAGCCGCGATCGGCGATCTCGAGCGCCAGAACGACGTCCTGCTCGACGAGCAACACCGCCGTGCCATCCTGGTTGATCGCCTTCACGATCTCCATCACCCGATCGACGACCTTCGGCGCCAGCCCGAGCGACGGTTCATCGATCATCAGCAGTTTCGGTCGTCCCATGAGACCCCGTCCGATGGCGACCATCTGCTGCTCCCCACCGGAGAGGGTGGCGGCTTCGCGGTCGAGCTTGTCGCCGAGCGCCGGGAAGTAGGTAAGGATGCGTTGCAGGTCATCTCGCACCTCACGATCGTGACGCCGGTAGGCCCCTAACAGCAGGTTCCGCTCAACCGTCATGGTGCCGAACAGGCGCCGCCCCTGGGGAACGTGGACCAGGCCGCTGGCGACGACCATCTCCGGGCGAAGGGCCGTTATCGAACGGCTCGAGAATCGGACGAAGCCGTTGAAGACGCGAACCAGGCCGGAGAGTGCTCCCAGAAGCGTGGACTTCCCCGCGCCATTGGCGCCAATCAATGCGACCAGCTCACCGGGCCAGAGCTCGAGGTCGACGTCGAACAGAACTGGCGTCATTCCAAAGCCAGCGGAGAGCTTGCTGACGTGCAGCAGCGACGGGCCGTCAGGCATTCGCCGTTGGTTGATGCTCGCCATTAGTTTTCTGGCCCCTGGCGTAGCGCTCGCCCAGGTATGCCTCGATCACACGGGGGTCGTTGAGGACCTCGGCGGGTGGCCCCTCCACGAGGGTCTTACCGAAGTTGAGCACGAGGACGCGGTTGCACACGCCCACGATGACCTTCATGACGTGCTCGATCAGGACGATGGTGACGCCGCTGTCCCTGACGCGTCGGACCATCGCCAGGGCCTGCTCCACCTCGACCTGGTTGAGCCCGGCCATCACCTCGTCAAGCAGCAGCAAGCGGGGGCGCATCGCCAGCGCTCGGGCGACTTCGAGGCGCTTGCGGTCCGGCACAGTGAGCCGGAGTACGGGGTAGTGCCGTTTCTCGGCGAGCCCGACCAGGTCGAGCACCTCGTCGGCTTCCCGCATCGCGGCCACGGGTTGCAACCGACCCCGCGGCCGGCCGAAGAGCGCGCCCATCGCCGTGTTCTCGCGAACGGTCATCGAGGGAAACGGCCGCACAATCTGGAAGGTGCGGCCGATGCCCATTCGCGCGATCCTGTAGGGCGCCACGCGGCTGATCGATGCCTCCTCCCAGAGGATGTCACCCGCATCGGGACGGGCAAGGCCGCTGATGCAGTTGAGGAGCGTCGTCTTGCCGGCGCCGTTCGGGCCGATGATGCCGAGGAGGTCGCCCTTGTCGACGGCGAAGCTGACGCCGGCCAGGGCCTTGACGCCGCCGAACCGCTTGCTCACGTCGCGGACCGCCAGCAGGCTCATGCGCTGGTCTCGCGCAGCGTCTGCCGAAGATACTGAAGCGAGAGCCGGCTTCGTCCGCCGAAGAAGTCAATCACGCCACGTGGGATGAAGATCACGCAGACCGCGAGCAGGACACCGAGGCCGATCTGCGAATAGACCGCCGCCGACCCACCACCGGCCAGCGTCTGGATGATCAGCGTCAGGGCGACGGCCCCCGCCACCGGCCCGAGCACCGTGCCCGCCCCGCCCACGACGGCCATCAGGATCATCTGGACGTTGTCCGAGACGGCGAACACATTCTCCTGGTTGATGAAGCTGTTCCACTGGGCGAAGATCCCGCCGGCGAGGCCGGTCAGCGCGGCGGCGATGCAGAAGGCCGCAACCTTATAGAAGGTGGTGTTGACGCCGATCACCGCGGCTGCCTCCTCGCTCTCCCGAATGGCGAGCAGCCCGTAGCCAAACCGGGTGCGCAGGATGATCCACGTCGTCAGCACGGCGAGCAGAGCCAACCCCAGCATCAGGTAGAAGAAGAGGAGGTCGGATCGCACGATCGGAAGGAATAGTCCGGTCGAGGCGCCAAGGGGGCCGATATTGTTGACGACCTCACCGACCGCCACCCCGACGCCCAGCGTGGCGACGGCAAAGTAATGGCCACGCAGCCGGAGCAGCGGTATCCCAACGATCAATGCGAACAGGGCGGCTGTCGCCGGCGCGGCGAGTAGCGCGAGGGCAAAAGGCCAGTTTCGGCTGGTGACCAATACGCCGACGGTGTACGCGCCCAACCCGAAGAAGGCGACGTTTCCAAAGCTCGCGTAACCGGTGAGGCCGCCGATGATATTCCAGGCGGAGGCCAACACGACGAACATCGCCACCGTCGTCGCGATGCGGAACCAGAGCTTGTCGGCGAGCAGCGGCAGGCCGGCCGACTGGGCAGCGTCGGTCGAGGTCAGCGGTGCCAGGATCATGAAGGCCAGCGCGATGACGGCAACGGCGAGAATCGCCCGCCGCACCACGTGCGGCAAGCGCTGTTCTCGGGCGATCATGCCAGCCGTCCGAGGAGTCCGCGCGGGCGAATCACGAGCACGAGCACGAGCACGACGAACGCGATGGCGTTGGCGAACCCCGATCCGAGCCCCGGCATGCTCTGTCCCAGAATCTCGATGAGTCCAAAGGTGAGTCCGCCCGCGACGGTCGCGCTGACCCGACCGAGCCCACCCAGGATCACGACGGCGAAGGCCTGCAGCGTGTACGGGTCGCCGGCGGTCGGGGTGATCGACTGGAAGGTGCTGATGATGCCGCCCGCCACCCCCGCGAACGCCGCCCCGATACCAAAGGTCAAAGCGTACATGTGGCGGAGGTCGACGCCGACCAGCTGCGCTGCGTCGCGATCCGCCCCGACCGCCAGGATGGCGGCGCCAATTCGGGTCCGGTTCAAGATCGCCCACAGGACGCCTGCCAGCAGGAAGGCCACGGCCAGTCCGCCGAGCCGGATATAGGGAATCGTGACGCTGCCGAGGTGCAGCCCACTACCGGAGTACGAAGGAGTGACCGAGCGAAAGTCGGCCGTGAAGATCAGCAGCAGCAAGCTGACGATAATCAGGTTGACCCCGAACGTGAGCAGAAACGTGAACAGCAGGGGCGCGCGGATGACCCGATTGATGACGCCGCGCTGCAGGGCATAGCCGATGACAAAGAGCACGACAGCATCGATCGGAAGGCTCAGAAACGGGTCACTAGCGCGCCATGCGCCAGGTTCACGATGTTGAGGATTCCCCAGACCAGGCTGAAGCCGAGGGCGACCGCGACGTACACCCCACCCAGCAGGAGGCCGAGGATGACCTGCTGGATGAATTGGCTCACGAGCTCAGCTCGGCAGTGAGGACCTCCGTCCTAACGGGAGCTCCAGGCCGGCGTCGGATACTGCGGCTTGCCGTTGGCCACGTCCGTGGGGAAGACGGTGTAGTGGGCACCGTTCTGGATCTGTTCGACAACCATCGGCTTAAACGTATTGATGCCGCGGCTGTCGAACTTGATCTGACCGAAGAATGTCATCACATCCAGACCGGCCAGGGCATCACGTACCTTGGTCGCGTCCAGCGAGCCCGCGTTCTCGATCGCCTTCTGGAATGCCAGACAGGCGGCAGTCGACTCGGCGACGTGGTAGTCGGGATCGTCGGTCGTGCTGTATTTGGTCTTGTACGCCTTGACATAATCCGCGACGGAGAGATAGAAGCTTGGCTTGTATTTGACCTGCGGCGTCCACTGGCTGCCGTCGAAGACGTAGTTGGCATCGGGCCCTAGGGCCTTGATGAAGTCCGGCGTCGATGGACCGACCGAGTAGGCGAAGATCTTGGCATTCAAGCCAAGCTGCTTGGCTCCTTTATTGATGGCAATCGACTCCGCCAGATGGCCTGAGTTCAAAACCATGTCCGGATTCAGCCGCGCAGCCTGGCTGATCAGCCCGCTGACCTCGGGCGCCGCCGCGGGATACTGCTTGGTGAAGATCACCTGGAAGCCCTTTGTGGGGGCGTACTCCTCGACGGCCTTGGCCACCTCGACGGAGAAGTTGTCGTTGGCGGTAAGCATCGCAATGGTGGTCGGCTTCGGGCTGAGGGTGGCGGCCATGTCGAGGACGCCGGTCAGGTACTTGTTGGCCGGCGACAGGACGCCGAATGTGAACTTGTAGCCCTTGCTGAAGATGGACTGGGCGGCCCCGTTCGCCTCAACCATGGGGATCCCGTTCTTCTCCGCAACGATGGCATCGGTGGCGGTGGCGGCGCTGCCGTAGGGTCCAAGGATGAACTGCGCCTTCTCGTCTGTGATCAGCTTCTGGACTAGCGTAGCCGAGAGGTTGGGATTGCTCTGGTCGTCCTCGTACTTGATATCGACCGGGTGCTTAACGTTGTTGACGACGATCCCGCCTTTCTGTTTGATCCAGTCGAGCCAGAGATCGTAGCCCTGCTTCGTCAGGTTGCCTTCTTTGGACTGGGCACCGGTGAGGGAGACCGCGGCCCCGAAGACGATCGCGGCCCCAGTCGTCGGGCCGGTCCCGCCGGTCCCCGCGCCGCAGGCGGCCAGCAGCACGGCCAGGCCTACCAGGACGGGTGCGAGCGCCCTCCCTCGCATTCGGATAATGTAGCGGATCGTCATCGGATGCCGGGCGCCGGCTGCTGCCGGCCGCGCTACACGGCCAGTCGAGAGAGGGTGACCGCGAGCGATCCCCAGGAAGCCCAAATCTGGAGCCCCTTCTGCCGACCCAAATCCAGGAGTTTCATGCCCTTCGTAATGGGAAACGGCCGAACGATCGGCGGGTTACGCTGACGATGGCTTAAAAACCGACTGGCCCCAGTAGAACCGAGGGGCGCGATAGTAGGCAATCTGATCAGCGATCAGCGCGTCGCCATCCGCCGGCTCGTTGCTACTGGGCACAGAAAGGCTTGCCCATCGCGCTACCAGTCCCGGTCCGGCTGCAGCTGGTCTTCGAGCTGCCCACGGCACTGGCTGCCCGCCGGTACTCTCCGGCGTCGATGTAGGCATCGAGGACTCGGCCGCAAATCTCGCAAGACACCTCATGACCGGCGCAGTCGGTGCAAATTCGCTCGTCAGGCTTGAACTCGCTGAAGGTCGCACTGTTGACGCCGAGCCCCGACGCTCGTAGGAGCGCAATCATGCGACTGTCCATCTCGAGCTCGCCGACGTCGAGCGTCGGGATGCCACAGTACTTGCAGTCTGCGACCTGGTGCTGGCGGCGCAGCTCCAGGATGTCCTGGGCCGCGTCCGCGACCCTCTCCAGGGGATCGGACGTCGCAGCGTCGGACGGCACCGAAGCGGGATCGTGAGGCAGCAGACTGGTCTTCTGCCTGAGGTAGTCCCGCGCGTCGTCGGCGTCATCGGTGGGAACCGCAACGGTGATCTCGGGTCCGGGGCGGAAGATGTCGCGCGAGCTTGCCGGTTGCATCGAGACCCAGTAGCCGGCAACTTCCAGGGTCATGCGGACCAGGTCGGCGTCGCTCTCCGAGGGCGTTTCATAGATGATCGTCCACTCGGCCTCCTGATCGGCCGCCATGGCTTCCAGTCTGCCAGCAAACTCCTCGATCAGGGCGAGTTGTAATTTACGTACTCGAGAAGGCCCCATGAACATCTGGCTTGCGGTCCTCGGCGTGGTCGCCCTAACGCTCATCGCGGTCGTCGTAGTCGGAGCTCGACGGCCCCGTCATGCCGAGGATGAATTGGCCCAACCGCAACGCGCGCCGGCGCGCATCGATGCGCCAAGCTCCCTCAACCAACCGCCGCTCAGCGTTTTCCTGCGCACCATCGAGACGGAGCGCGAAACCGGAGCCTTACACGTGACCGCGGGCGGGCGGACCGGGTCCCTGTATTTTCTCTACGGCCACCTCTTTCACGCGGTTTGCGGCACGCAAACGGGCGAGTCGGCGGTACGCGAGTGCCTCGCCTGGCACGACATTCGCTACGCCTTCGACAAGAAGCCGCCGCTACCTACGGATGAGACGATCGAGCGGCCGCTCGACGAGATCCTGGCCTAGGAGACGGCTTCGGTCTCTCGCGTGCCGACGCGCGCGCCGTCGCCGCGGTCCTCGGTGTAGTCCCGCAGGACCTTCGAGCGGCTCGGGTGCCGGAGCTTGCGCAGCGCGGTCGCCTCGATCTGGCGGATCCGCTCACGGGTGAGTCCCATGCGGCGGCCGACCTCCTCGAGGGTGCGCGGCTCGTCGTCGACCAGGCCGAAGCGCAGCTGGACCACCCGGCGCTCGCGCGGGCGAAGCGTGGCCAGGATGTCCTCGACCTCGTTGCGGAACATCGCCTCGGAGGCGGCCTCGAGCGGCGCGATGGCTTGCTTGTCCTCGACGAAGTCACCCAGGTGCGAATCCTCTTCCTCGCCGATCGGCGACTCGAGGGACACCGGCTGCTGCGAGATCTTCTTCAGCTCCTGGACCTTGTCGACCGTGATCCCCATGCCGTAGGCGAGCTCCTCCTCGCTGGGCTCGCGACCGAGCTGCTCGAGCAGCGCCCGCGACACGCGCGCCAGCTGGTTGAGGGTGTCGACCATATGCACCGGGATCCGGATCGTCCGCGCCTGGTCGGCGATGGCACGGGTGATCGCCTGGCGAATCCACCAGGTCGCGTAGGTCGAGAACTTGAAGCCGCGCTTGTAGTCGAACTTCTCGACGGCGCGCATCAAGCCGAGGTTGCCTTCCTGGATCAGGTCGAGGAACGACAGCCCGCGGTTGAGGTACTTCTTGGCCACGGAGACCACCAAACGCAGGTTCGCTTCGGTCAGGTGATGGCGCGCCTCCTCCGAGCCGGCCTCCATCTCCTTGGCCAGCTCGACCTCTTGCTTGGCAGTGAGTAGGTTGACCCGCCCGATCTCCTTGAGGTACATCCGAACCGGGTCGTCGAGGGCCACCGAACTCACCACTTCGACCTCGGTGAGGGTTTCCTCCTCGTCGACTTCCGCCTCGGCCTCGCCATCGGCGGTCACCTGGATGCCCATCTCCTGGAAGACGGCGGCGACCTTCACGAAGCCGTCGGCATTGCCCTCGATCGTGGGGAAGGCCTTCATCACGTCGTCGGGGGACAGGTAGCCCTGGTCCTTCCCCTTGAGGATCAGCGCTTCCGCGCTCAACACCAGCGGATCGACTTGGACCCGCGCCTTTACCTTTGTCACCCGGATTTTCTACCCATATCGTGACGTATTCAGACAGGGTTCGTCTAGTGGTTCGTTAATTTGAACTGCGCCGCTATAACCTTTTCCAACATTTATCCACAGGCAAACCGCCATTTGTGCCCTGCGGCACTGAAATGAAGGCCTGCATGTCTTCCGTCAGGCGGCCTGGGTCGTGTCTGGCTCGGCCGATCCGCCTGGCGACTGGTTCCAGCGGGCGAGCCAGGGAAGGACCTGCTCGGCGAGTACCGGTCGGCTGATGAAATATCCCTGCGCCAGGTCGCAGCCCAGCGAGTCCAGCAGGTCCCAGGTGCGGGCATCTTCCACACCCTCGGCGACGCTCTCGAGCCCCAGGTTGTGACCGAGCTCGACCGAGGCGCGCACGATCTTGGCCCGGCTCCCTTCGCCTGTCATGGCCGCCACGAATGACTTGTCGATCTTGATCTCCTGGACCGGCAGCCGGTGCAGGTAGGCGAGGGAGGAGTAGCCGGTGCCGAAGTCATCGACCGCCAGGCGGACCCCGAGCTGCGACAGCTCGGACAGCGTGTTGATGACTCGCTCGGGCTCGGTCATGATGAGGCTCTCCGTGACCTCGAGAACGAGCAAAGACGGCGACGCGTGTGTGGCATGAAGGAGCGTCGCGATCATCTGTGGAAACTCGGGATCGACCAGGTCCCGCATCGAAATGTTCACCGAAACCGGGATAGCGTGTCCACCTCGATTCCAGGCGACCGACTGTCGCAGCGCGCAGCTCAGCACCCACCGAGTCAGCGGCTTGATTAGCCGCGTCTTCTCCGCGAACGGCACGAACTCCAACGGCGGCACCAGCCCCCGC
>VBGO01000174.1 GCA_005882525.1 Chloroflexota bacterium | reverse complement strand
CGCCGGACACGCCGACATCCTCCGCGAGCTGACCGACGGGGCTATCGGCCAGTAGCGGCCTGGCTACGTCCGCGCCACCCCGGTCGACGATCGGGCTCGGGCGGCAAGCTGCTGGCCGAGGTCGCCGGCCATGCCACGCAGGTTGCCTTCGAGCTCGGTCATGATGCCGAGTCCCGGCTCTCGAGCCAGCTCGGCACAGACTCCAGCGAGCGTCTCGAGGCGTTCATGCAGGATCTTCCAGGCTGCCTCCCGGTGGGGGAGGATGAAAAAGGCCGGGCGGACGATCTCGAAGGCCGGGCCGGCGGTCCGACCCGGAAATGCCGGTCCGATCGGAAGGCTGGTCAGCACCGGACCCAGCTTGCGCATCACCCAGTTCATCAGGTGCTTGGCTGTCTTGGCCAGCGTCTCGAGTTCCTCGGGCGTCTCGCCATGGTGGACAAAATACCGGCTCTGCACCTGGAGGATGACCTCGTAGACGGCATTGAACAGATCGGCCACGCGTTTGGTCAGGGGATCGTCGATCAGCGCCACCTGGTCCACGTCGGGGGGCTCGCGCAGAAAGACCGGCAGCACCGGTCGCGCGGGCTCGAAGGTGGGGTCGGCGGCCCGCACGGCGAGAAAGTCTTCCAGGATGCCGACGAACTTGCCGAAGTGTGACTTCACCCAATCGCCGCGCGCGCCTTCTCCCTGCTCGACGATGACCTCGATCGCCGCGCTCGCCGAGGCAAGGTCGGTCACCGCAGTCAGCTCGGGCCACTCGAACACCTCGGTTGTCGCCTGCGCCTTCGCCGGCCCGATGAAGACCGCGGATTCGCCGAACCGGTTCACCAGGTGGGTGAGCCCGGCCTCGATGCCGCGGTACAGGTGACCGACGGTGTGCCATTCTTCGGGACCTGCCGTGATTTGCGGATCGTCGACCGTGAGGGGCTGCATGGCTCCCACCGTGCCAAAGCCCTCGGCATCCAGTAGCGGCATGCCTTCCGGACGCTCGAGGAACATGAAGTGGCGAAGGGCGCGCTCCCCGAACGGGACCAGGGCGATCTGGACGTCCGGCGGGTACCAGCGGGAGAGGATGGGGAAATTCGGCCGCTCGAAATGCGGCGCCGCGCCGACCGCGGTCAGGATGTTGGTCGCCAGGGCCAGATGCAGCATCTCCTGCTTGACGACGTCGATGATGCTGGTTTCCCAGGCCTGGATCCGCGCCAGCTGCTCCGGCGCGATCCCCTCCGCGGTGGAGCGCTTGAGGGAAAACTGCGCGTACATGTACTCGCAGAGCAGGCCGTGCTCCAACTCGCAGGCTTCGCCCAGCAGGTAGACGAGCTCTTCCCGGCTCTCCACCCGGAGCGGGGGTTCCAGGGTCTGTCCGTTCGTTGTCCCGAAAACCGGCATATGGGCATTTTGGCCGGGCGGCGCCTCCCCGGCAACTCGGGCACCCGACGCCTGCCGCGCGGCAGGCCGGTTCGCTGGAAGGCGGCCGAATACGCGTTGTATTTGGCGCGCGATGGCTGAAAACGAGCGGATTCCGGTCGACTTCCACCAGGCCATGTTTCGCATCGCCGCGATCGCCTTCGTGACGGCGGCGACGGTCAACGTCGCCAGCAGCTTCATCGGCGCGTCCCACGTCGACGTCGCCGGCATCGGCATCATCGCCATCCTTTCTTATGTGGGGGCGGCGGTCAGCTGGTTCTTCCCCTGGCACCGGCTTCCGGTCGAGCGATTCCTGGTCGTGATCGTCATGCCAGGCCTCGTGCTCCTCGGGTTCATGCTCATGGCCACCGGCGGCGTGCGCTCGCATATCCTGCCGATCTTCATCGCGCCGGCCGTCTTCATGGCGGCTGCCTATGGCTTTCGGGCGGGAGCGGCGATCGCGCTGCTCACCGCGGCCACCGGGACGCTGCCGCTGTTCATCAATGGCTGGGACAACTACTACGCTCGGACGCTGGTCGTCCTGGCGGTGGCGACGATGCTCTGTGCGTACATCCCGGCCCGCGTCCGCCGAGCCCTGCTCAACGAGTACGAGACACGACGCCGGCAGCAAGAAGAGAGTTACGTGGCGACCATCGGGGCGTTGGCGGCCGCCCTTGACGCGAAGGACCGGTACACGGAGGCGCACTCCCGGGAAACCGCTGAGCTGGCCGTCAATGTTGGCAAGCGGCTCGGGCTGCAGGGCGAGCAACTGCGTCTGCTGGAATACGGCGCCCTCCTCCATGACATCGGCAAGATCGGCATCCCCGGCTATATCCTCCAGAAACCGGGGCCGCTCACGCCGGAAGAATTCGCCATCATGCGCGAGCACCCGGTGATCGGCGAGCGCATCCTCGCCTCGGTGCCATTCCTCGCTCCGCTCGGTCCTATCGTCCGCGCCGAGCACGAGCGATGGAACGGCACGGGATACCCGGATGGCCTCAAGGGCGAGGAGATTCCGATCGAGGCGCGCATCATCCATACCTGCGACGCCTTCCACGCGATGGCTTCTGACCGGTCCTACCGCAAGGCACTGCCGTCAGACGAGATCGTGGCCGAACTCAGGAAGGAAGCCGGCCACCAGTTCGACCCGCGAGTCGTCGACGTGATGTTGGAACTGATCGAGCACGAGCCGCCGCACATCACGGCGGCCGCCCAGGCCTCCGGCCAACCCGCACCCGACGCGCCGATTTCCGGTCCGCGCTCCTGGGCGCAACACATGCAGACGATCGAAGTCCTCGGTCAGCAACTTGCGCGGGCGACCAGCACGCAGGCGATTTCCAACCGCATCGGCGAAACGATCGCAGCGCTGGTGCCGCAGGACCAGTGCCGGGTGCTCTTGATGAACGAAGACCGCACCCGGCTGGATGTGGTCTACCTGAGCGGGACCGATTCCGAGGAATATCGGGCGGTGACCCCGGAGAATGCGGCCGTCGAAGTCGGGGAGGGGATTGCGGGCTGGGTCGCGGAGTCGCGGCGCGGCGTCGTCCTGGGGGATACCGAGCACCATCCCAAGGCGGCACATGTACCGGGGACCGACGTGATCGATGAATCAATGCTGGCGGTGCCAGTGGTCTTCGAGGATGAAATCCTGGCGGTCATCGTCGTGCTCAAGCTGGGCTTGAACCAGTACTCGCTGGACCAGCTGCGCTTACTGACGATTCTGGCCAATCAGGCGGCGGTTGCCATGGCCAATGCCCGGCTGATCGACCGGCTCGCGTCGGCGGCGACCGTCGATGCGCTCACCGGGTTGATGAACCGCGCGGCGTTCGAGGAGGCGCTGAACAAGCAGATGCTACGCCCGCAATCGTGGGGGACGGTGCTGATGCTCGACGTGGCGAAGCTGCGAGAGGTCAACGATGCGTACGGTCACCGGGCCGGCGATGCCGTCCTCAAGCGGATCGCCCGAGCCATACGGGCGTCGATCCGAAGCGACGATCTGCCCTCCCGATGGATCGGCGACGACTTCGCAATTCTCTCCCCGGGCCTCGATGCCGGCCAGGCGGAGCGGCTGGCCAAACGGATCGAAGCGGCCTTGCAGTCGGACCGGATTTCGATTCGGTGGGGAGTCGCCGAATACCACGGCGACGCCCTGACCGCCCAGGATCTGCTGGCCGCCGGCCTCAAGTCGATGGCCGGCAAGCGCGACGACCTCGCCGCCGCCTGACGTTTGGGGCAAAGCGCTGCGCCCAAATGGGCAGGATGCTCGGAGTTTCGCGCAATTTACTTGACGGTCCAAAACCAGTCGCCTAACGTCAAAACTCGCCGCTGAAACCACCGTGACCGCCTACGGGCGGAACGACCCGTGCCGAGGGAGGTAGTGAGGCTAGACGTCGTGCACCGGCTCAAGCCGGTTTCGCCCGCCAGTCTTCTCTTGCGCGACGCCTGGAAATACGGGCTGGGCGTCGGCATCGCTGCCGTGCTGCTGACATCCGGCGGTGTCGATCGGGTTCAGTCGCCCGCGCACGTGCTGGCCGACAGTGTCCTGCCAACCACCGTCCTTTGCGGGGACATCCCGACCGACCCGGGTAACCCTCACACCGCAACGTGGACCGCCACCAGCAGTCCCTACGGGACCGGCAGCCCGTACAACCTGCCGGTCAGCTCGACCAACAATGTGGATCCGAACGTTGTGCCGTGCGACGCAATCATCGTGCCTCCCGACGTCACGCTCAAAATCGATGCCAGCCAGGGACCCGTGCAAATCTTCTCGCACGGGGCGGCCATCAAGGTCGACGGCGGCCACCTCGTGGTCACCGGCAGCAGGGACGTCGTGACCGGCGAGGTCAAGTCCGCGTTGTTCGACGCGGAACCAGATGTCGCCTCCTGGGATGGCATCGTCGTCACCGCCCGGGACTCGACGCATCGTGGCACCGCCTCGCTAGCGTTCGCGAGTATTCAACACGCACTCAACTCGATCACGATCACGAGCGGCGCGACCACTACGGTCGACCCGACCGATCTCGGCTCCCAGCTCCCCTATGGTCTGGCCGTTATCAGCAGCGGCATCGGGCCGTCGTACTTCGATGGCATCGACGCCTCCAACACGCCAGTCCTGGTCAAGGGCGAGCTGGACCCGGCGACGGATCGGGCGGACGGGAAATTTGGGACCGTGAATAACATCGGTTCCCAGGGCATCAAGTTGAGCTTCGACGGCTCCGCCCCGGCCGTTGCGGCGGCCCTCGACGTCGAAAACGTCACGTTCGGCAGCTCGGTGCCGTTTGGCGAGACCTCCTGCCTGCCGCTTCAGGTCCCGTGCTCGGCGGGCTCGATTGGGAATGACGCGATCCTCGCCACCTTCACGTCGTCCAATCCACCACCAGTGATCATCAACAAGAGCCGCTTCTACCGGGCCGGCTCGTTTGGTGTCGAGCTGAGCGGCGCCAATCGCCCGGTCATCAAGGACAACAACTTCGACTGCAACGGCAGCGGTT
>VBGO01000491.1 GCA_005882525.1 Chloroflexota bacterium | reverse complement strand
CGCCTGATGGCTGCGTGTTAGAAAGTCGCGCTCGGCAGCGTTCTCGGTGCGGGCAATCGCCGCCGCGTACGCGAGCATCGCCTCAGCGTTGCGGCCCAAGCGGCGAAGCAGGTCCGCGCGGATGGCGTGGAAGAGGTGATAGGCACCGAGGTCGAGGCCGTCGACGATGGTCAGCGCCGCATCCGGTCCCTCGACCTCGGCCACGGCGACTGCGCGGTTGAGGGCTACAACCGGGGTCGGGGCGAGCGAGACCAGTCCGTGGCCGCGGCGGCCGGCGCGTCGCTGTGGACCGCATTGATCGCCGCCTGGATCTGGTACGGGCCGGGCTGGTTTCGCCGGAGGCATTGCTGGACGATGGCCTGCCCTTCGGCGATGAGGCCGCGATCCCAGCGGCCGCGGTCCTGATCGATGAGTAGCACGAGGTCGCCGTCGAGCGTGGTGCGCGCGGGCCGGCGCGACTCGACGAGCAGCATGAGCGCGAGTAGCCCCATCACCTCCGGCTCGTCGGGCATGAGCTCAGCCAGCAGGCGCCCGAGGCGAATGGCCTCCGTACAAAGCTCCTCCTGGACAAGCCGGTCGCCGGACGTCGCCGTGTAGCCCTCGTTGAAGATTAGATAGACGACAGCCAGCACGGCGCGAACGCGGCCCGGGAGGTCCGCCTCGCCGGGGATCCGGTAGGGGATCCTCGCGTCACGGATCTTGCCTTTGGCCCGGACCAGTCGCTGCGCCATGGTCGCCTCGGGAACCAGGAAGGCGCGGGCGATCTCCGCCGTTGTGAGCCCTCCCAGGAGTCGGAGCGTCAGCGCGACCTGGACGGCATCGGATAGCGCCGGGTGACAGCAGGTGAAGATCAGGCGCAGCCGATCGTCGCGCACGGCGCCCTCCTCGGCCGGTTGGTCGCGGGCGTGCAGTAGAGCCGCCTGAGCCTGCCGGTCGTCGCGGGACGCCTCTCGGCGGAGCCGGTCGATCGCCCGGTTGCGGGCGGTGGTGATGATCCACCCCGGCGGGCTGGGCGGCAGTCCGGTGGAGGGCCACCGTTGCACCGCCGCCGTGAACGCGTCCTGGACCGCCTCCTCGGCAATATCGATGTCACCAAAGACGCGGACCAGGACGGCCACCGCACGTCCATACTCTTCGCGGAAAACACGTTCGATCTCCGAGGCCGCGAGGGCCGTTCCGCCGGGTATCAGCCCTCGGCCTCCGGTTGAAACGGTCGTACTTCGATCGGGAGCGTGATCGCCCGGGCAAGCTTGCGACCCAGAGGCCACCGATGTGCTCTTTGCCCTCGACGTAGGGGCCATCCGTCATGAGGACTTCGCCGTCCTGAAGACGTACCACCGTAGCGGTGCTCGGTGCGTGCAGGCCCCCGTTGAAGACCCAGGCGCCGGCGGCCTTCATCTCGCGAGTCAGCGCGTTGACGTCGCGCATCACCTTCGCCAGGTCTATGGAGGGTGGGGGAGGACCGTCGGGCTGGTTGATGGTGAGCAGGTATTGCTTCATCTCGTGATCCTCCCTGACGTTATCGCCGGCGCCGAGTTCGGTGCCGAACCGAGGTGGTCATCACTGGCGTTGCCACGGCCGGCTGGCTGGTAGGTCGCGATCATGACGCCGGTCGTGGTCATCTTGGCATCAACGAGGCGAAGAGGGGTCAATGCACCACCATCGGTGAAGAGACGACGTCCCGATCCAAGAAGTAACGGATGGATCAGCAGCACATATTCGTCGACGAGATTGTGCCGCATCAGCGACTGGAGTAGCCCCACGCTGCCGAGTACGACCAGATCCATGCCGGGATGCCTCTTGAGTTCGGCCACCGCCACCACGGCCTCGCCTTTGAGAAGTGTGGAGTTGCTCCAGGGCAACGGCTCCCGCAGCGTCGTCGAGGCCACGTACTTCCGGCTGTTGTTGAGGACCGCCGTAAAGGGGTTGTCGGTGCGGTTGGGCCAGTAGCGATAGAAGTCCTCGTAGGTGCGTCGCCCAAACAGCAGAGCACCGGTATGGGCCATGCTTTCGCCAGCCAGGCTTCCCTGGACCGCATCGGCGTAGGGCGTCGCCCAGCCCCCGTGCTCGAATCCGCCGCGGCGATCCTCGTCCGGCCGGCCGGGCGCCTGGGTCACCCCATCGAGCGTCAGACTCGTGAACGCGACGACTTTGCTCATTTGACGTTCCTTCGTGATTGGCGCATCTGGTCTTCCTCCTTGCCGTGTATGGGCCGCCACGGAATCGGCCGTTCATCATCTATACGTACGGCTTTGGACCAAATCGACATGGACCGGGTCGGTAAGAAGGCTGTTGGCTACGCGGACGATGGCACGGTTGCAGCCAGCCGGCGCTCAACATACGCGGCGAGAGGGGACGCCGCGCCATACAGCGCGGTGATTTCGCGAAGCTTCGTGATCCATTCGTCCGCCTCCTTCGACCGTCGTTGCGCCAACAGAAATTCTGCGAGCGACAGGTAGTATTCCCAACGTTCCGCAACGTAGTCGGTTCGCTCGATACCCGCAATCGCCTGACGGAGC
>VBGO01000170.1 GCA_005882525.1 Chloroflexota bacterium | reverse complement strand
CCTGTGTCGACGAGCTACTCGCCCGCCGTGCTTAGCGGCCTTCAGGCCGCCGCAGCTGCGCTATCTGGTCGTCAGGAAGCGAGTGATCGCCTCGGCCACCGCGTCCGGCCGGTCGAGCGGGAGGAAGTGCCCGCCCGGATCGACGATCTCGACCGTGGCGTCGCGAAGCTTGTGCTTGAGGACGTCGGCCCAGCGCGGCTCGAGGAATTTGTCGTTCGCGCCCCAGAGGATCAGCGTGGGCGTCTCGATCTCCTCGATGTGCTTCGAGCGGCTGGTGAGGTCACGGTTGTTCAGGGAGCGTGCCGCGCGAAGATAGGCACGGCGACCGCGGAGGTCCTGGAACGGCCGGGTCCACTCGTCGACAAGTTCCTCGGTGACCCGGCCTTCGGTCACGATCCCGGCTTCGAGACCCTTGCGTAGACCTTTGCGGAGGTCGATGTTGACCATGATCTGGTCCCAGGCCGGCTCCTTCAGGCGAGCGATATCCGGGACCGGCCAGTTGTTGTCGACGACGCTGTCGATCAGGATGAGGCGAGCCACCCGTTGCGGCTCGTCGACCGCCATCAGTTGCGCCACGCCGCCGCCGATGTCATGGCCGGCTATCGCGGCCTGGTGGACACCGATCGATTCCATGAAGGCCACCAGGTAACGTGCCTGCGCCGCGATCGAAAGGTCAACGTCCATCCGCTTGTCGGAATCGCCGAAGCCGAGCAGGTCGGGTGCGAGCACCTCGAAGGTCGCCGACAGGGGATCGATGACATCGCGCCAAAGATACGACGAGCTCGGTATCCCGTGGATCAGGACGAGCGGTGGGCCCTGCCCGGTTCGAAGGTAGGCAATGTCGCCCGCAAAGGTCCGGATCTTGCGTTTACTCCGGGCGATGGGCGCCATGCTGATGAGCTCGGTGGTCATGGGCGGCGAGACGGTGGGCATCGCGGTCCGCTCGAGCGCTGATGGCGGTGGGGCAAAGCGGGGCGGTGGCTCCGGGGCTCCGGGCGGCGCGGCTTCCTGCTGGCCGAGCGGTGGGACCGGCGGGGGCGCGGTCTGCCCAACTGGCGGTTGCGCAGGCGCGGGTCGTCGTTGCAGGACGACGTTGGTCGAACTGGCCCGCGCGATCAGATTGTTTTGCTGATCCAGGATCTCGGCCTCAGCCACCGCGATCTGCTGCCCGCGATGGACGATCCGGCCGACGGATCGAAGCATGCCGGAATCGGCAGTGACGGCCTTGATGAAGTTGACGTGGAGTTCGGCGGTGGTGAAGGTCTCGCCTGCGGCCAGCGTGCTGAACACGGCGAAGCCCATCGCGCTGTCGGCGAGCGAGGTGAGCGCGCCGCCGTGGACGACGTTGTTCGGATTGTAGAGCTCGCTTGTCGCCGGCATTTCGAATGTCGCGCTGCCATCGGACACGGCGATGAAGCGCATGCCGAGGAGGCGGACGTAGGGGGGAGGAGGCGCAGCACCGCGCAGGGCGGCCTCGAGCAGGTCACGACCGGACATCTCCGCCGGGTCGGACATCGCCCGCATTGTATAGCGGCCTAGCGCTGAGCGCCGCTCGCGGCGACGCGCGTCGCCGCGTTTTAGTCCTTGCGTAACTGAGCAATAGGTTACGCACCATCCGTAACGGCTACGTGACGGTCATGTGATAGCTCGTCGCGCCGATGCAAGCCATCGTTGCTCGCGGGGTTTGTGCTGTATAGGTCGCAGTGGAGCGGCCAAGAGGGGCGGGGAAAAGGGGGACTCTTCTGAAGTACGCTGCGCCGCGCTTTGCAACTCACTCAGCCGTGCTGCTGATGGCAGCCGCGATGCCATGGCTGGTCTTGCATGTACCGGTGGGTGCCTCGCCGGCAATGGCCGGGGGTTCGGTTCCGGGCGCGTCCCTGACGCAAGCCCCATTCGGCCGAGCGGTCGACGGCATCGGATGGTCCATGAGTGGCTCGCTGGTCGTCCCGGCGCTGCCGGTGACCCCGCCGGGTGAGAAGCACCGCGACATCATCTATTACCCGGCCGTCGACGGCGACACGCTGCGGGCGGTGGCCGCGAAGTACGGACTCTCAGTGAACACGCTGCTCTGGTCGAATCCCAAGCTCGTCGACCGACTGACGGCCGGCCAGGAAGTCGTGATTCCCCCGGTCGACGGCGTCCTCGTCAAGGTCACGGCGAGCGATACGGTCGCGTCGCTGGCGCAGAAATACCGTGCCGAGTCGGACGCGATCATCGAGTTCAACCTGCTGCGCCACCCGGAAAGCCTTTCGGTCGACGCCTACCTGATGGTTCCCTACGGCGTTGGCCCCGAACCGGCGTCCGTTCCGCAGCCCAGGGCCCAAACGGTCAGTGCGGGCAAGCGCTCCTGGTACGTCACACCGGTCTATTCCTCGGGGGGAGGCGTCTATCCCTTCGGGCAGTGCACCTGGTACGTCAACACTCGTCGGCCCGCGCCCTGGGGTGGGAATGCCTGGCAATGGTTCGGGCGTGCGCGTGCCTATGGCCGTCCCGAAGGACCCACCCCACGAGTAGGCGCCATCATGGTCACCTGGGAGTCGCCCTACTGGGGTCACGTCGCCTACGTCGAGCAGGTCTATGGCGACGGCAGCTGGCTCGTCTCAGAGATGAACTACGCCGGCGTCAACGGTGGCGGCTGGGGACGCGTCAGCTACCGGCACGTGGCCCCGGGAACCGTCCCGTTGATCGGCTTCATCTACTAGGCGACGGCCGGCGCTTCCTCCTCAGCGAGCTCTTCCATGAGCCGGCCAATCGCGAGCAGCCGGGCTTCATCGTTCCATTGCCCAACGAGCTGCACGCCGACCGGCAGCCCGCGGGCGGCGCCGAAGGGAATCGATAGCGCCGGCAGGCCGGTCAGGTTGAAGGGTGCGGTCAGGCGCACCAGCGCGCCATCGACCGGCTCTT
Organism: Chloroflexota bacterium; assembly: GCA_005882525.1. Lineage (GTDB taxonomy): Bacteria > Chloroflexota > Dormibacteria > CF-121 > CF-121 > CF-13. The sequence goes on along the minus strand of VBGO01000170.1, from coordinate 2,374 downwards.
TGCCGGAGCGCCAGCGCACCGTCCGCTCGCCCACGACGGGGGCGGTGATCGGCGTGGTGGGCAGCAGCAGGACGTCGACCTCATCGAAGGCCCGCCCGATCGCCGCCCGGATCCGGGCCCGCATCCGCTGGGCGAGCACGTAGTCCGCGCCGCCCACCAGCGCGCCAACTTGCAGCCGGAGGCGGACGTCCGCCCCGTAAGCGCGCGGCCGGCTGCGGATCCAGCGCCCGTGGATGGCACTCGCCTCGGCGCGCAGCGTCACCAGTTGGGTCGCCACCGTCCACTCGATTTCCGGGATGCGGACCTCGCGCACCCGCAGCCCCCGCCGGCGTAAGCCGCGGGCCGCAGCATCAACCTGGCGGGACACCCCCGGCTGCACGTTCTGAAGGATCGGTCCCCGCAGGACCCCCACCCGCAGCCCTCGGGTTGCCACCCGCCGGGCGGCGCGCCCGTCATGCCGCCCGGTCAGCACGTCGAGGAGCACCCCGGCATCGTCTACCGTCCTGGCCAGCGGACCAGCGTGGTCGAGTGACCACCCGAGCGGGAATGCCCCCTTGAGCGGAATAGCGCCAAACGTCGGCTTCAGGCCGACGCAGCCGCACAGCGAGGCAGGGATCCGGATCGATCCTCCGGTATCGGAACCCAGCGCGCCGGCGCTAAGGCCCGCGACCACCGCAATCGCCGACCCGCCGCTCGAGCCCCCCGGGCTGCGGCGCGGGTCATGCGGGTTGCGGGCGACGCCCCACCACGGGTTGGCGTTCGTGACCCCGTAGGCGAACTCGTGCAGGTTCGTCTTCCCGAGGATGATGGCCCCGGCCGCCCGGAGCTGGGCGACCGCGGCGGCATCGCTCGACGGCACCCGGTCCCGCAGGATCCGGGAGCCCGCGGTGGTTCGCAGGCCCCGGGTCGCGAACAGGTCCTTGACCGCAATCGGTACCCCCAGCAGCGCGCCGGCCTCGCCCCGCGACAGCCGCCGTTCGGCCCGGCGTGCCTCGCGCCGGGCCCGTTCCTCCGGGACCGTGATAAAGGCGCGCAAGCCCTCCGTCTCGGCGACCCGCCGGAGGTACGCGTCTACCAGTTCGACGGGGGAGACCTGCCGCCGCCGCAGCGCCCCCGCGACCCGGACGAGGGGAGCGGAGGTCAGCGGTTCAGCCGTCGACATCCAGCTCCACAGCCGCCTGGGCCGTTCGCAGCGCTTCGACCAGCGCCAGGTAGCGCTTCCATGCCGGCAGCAGGGCGGCCACATCCCCGGCGCTCAGCCGAAGCCCGGCGGCCCGCCCCGCGGCGGCCAGCCGTTCCCTCTCCGTCACCGCCAAAGTATGCAATCCGTGACGGCCGGCCGGTGAACGGCTCCATCACCACATGCGAGTGCAAAATTGTTTGACAAGAGCGATTACTCCGCCCTATTCTGGCGACTGCCGTCAACCGGCTCTTGGGGAGGCGCAGGATGGCGGTGGCGCTGCCGTTCATCCAACTTCATTGCTGAGGAGCCTAAAACAAATGCTGCTTGTGGAAGTCCGCCGCCTCGATATTGCGCCGACCACCGACCAGTTCTGGACCATTGTCTCCCGGGTCAACGGCCCCGAGTTCATGGGGGTTCTCTACCGAGCGCGCGAGGCGATCTTCGACAGCGCCGGGATCACGTTCACGATCGATCTCCTGAACAAGTTTCTTCAGTTCGACGTCACGAAGAGCTGGTCGGCCGCCGACGAGGGAGAGCTCTTTATGGGGTCGGCGTCGGTCGTCGGCTGGTTGCGCGTTCGCCGTCCGGGCTCCGCCACCTTGCGTGAGCTGCGCTCCGACGACATCCACTTCATGGAGCTCGAGCACGCCGCCAAGCCCGCCTTCGTCGAGGTCGGCGTGGCCTATCGCGCCGGCGCCGAGAAGGTCCGGACGGACTTCCTGAAGCGGATCCGTACCGCCGCCCAGGAGGCCCTCGGCCAGGAAGTGGGGACGCCGTCGTCGTGGCCGGTCCTGTCGCCGGTCGGCAGCCACAACTTCGAGGCGATCCGCAAGTCCCGCCAGGCGATCAGCGAACCCAGCGCCGAAGACAACCAGGCGATGGCCGCCTTCACCACGCCGGAGATTCGCGCGCTGATCCGGGATCTCGAGCGGGTCGGCTCGCTGACCGTTTCCGATCTACCCAAGGTCCTGGGCGAAGCCCAGGGCAGCGCGGTCGCCGGCCGTCTGGGCGAGTTGCGGAATCTCGGCCTGATCCAGTCCGAGTACGTCATCGTCTGCTCGCGGACGGGCAATGCGGTGCTGCGCACCGACGATCCCAACAAGCTGCAGAAGATGGCACCGGACTGGATGAAGTGCGCCTGCGGCCGGCCGCTCAATGAGGAGCGGGTCGACCAGGTCATCATGCCCACCG
>VBGO01000169.1 GCA_005882525.1 Chloroflexota bacterium | reverse complement strand
TAAGCCCATATCCGGGGTCTCTCGGAAAACGAAGACCGTTCGGGCCGTGTCTGCATAGGCACCGATCAGCATGATGCTCCGGCCGTTGTCGGTCGACGAAAGCTGGAAGGGCGTCACCAACTCGGCCACCGTCGTGAGCCCAGCCATCGCGAGATCCAGCGGAGGAATCGGATTGGTGACCACCAGCGCCGAAGCCACATGCACCGATCGCAGCGCCGCGGGGATCTTCGCCGCTCCGGTTGCCCGGCCGCAGGCGGCCAGGACGAGCGACCCGCCGATCGCCAGCCCCACGAGGGCGCGCCGCCGGCCGGCGGTTACCACACGCGCAGCATACGGCTACACGCCGGAAATTTGGGCCTGATCGGGAGATAATCTGGCCGTGTACGACGCCGCGGCCTGGCACGACTACTTCCTGATGGTGGGGGGCGGCGCTGCCGCCCTGACCGGCCTGGTCTTCGTCGCGATGTCGCTGCATCTCGACCAGATCGCCCTGAACCCGGCCCACCGGCACCGGGCTCGCACCGTCCTCACCGGCCTGACCGCCGTGTTCATCCGGTGCGCTCTGGTCCTGATGGCCGGACAGAACGGTCAGGCGGTGGCCGTCGAGCTGATCGTCGTGCTGATCGGGGTCGAGATTGTGCTCTATCGCAGCATCAGCCAGGCTTTGCAGGCCACCGACCGCTCGGATCCGGCGTTACTCTGGCGGACCATCGGTAGCTTTGCCTGCCTGGTCACTGAACAGGCTGGCGCGCTTGCACTGTTCTTCGGCAACGCGGGAGGGCTCTACGTCGTCGGCATCGGGATGATGTCGTCCTTCGTCTTCATGGTGACGGGGGCCTGGCTCCTCATCATCGGCGTCAGGCGGGAGGAAGCGGCCGAAGCGACCGCGTAAGTCTCAAGCGGGACGACGGCCGATGACGTGCGTGAGGATTCGCTCGGCCACAGCGTCCGGCTGTTCCACGCCGGCCAGGTGTGACGCGTCCGAGATCGTGGCCAGCTCCGCACCGGGGATGCGTTGAGCGATCTCGCGCGACTGGTCGGGCGGCGTGGATTGGTCGAACGCGGCAGCCATTACCAGCGTGGGCGCCGCGATCCGCCGAAGCTCGTCGCGCAGATCCATCGCCGCCAGGGCCTCGCAGGTGGCGGCATAACCTTCCGATGGGGTGGCCAGTAACAGCGCTTTGATCCGGGCGACGACGTCCGGACGGCGGGCGACGAACGCGGGCGTAAACCAGCGCCCGATGACACCGTCGGCAATCGACGTCATCCCCTGCTGACGCACCAGGCTGGCCCGCGCGGCGTAGTCGTCCGGGCGCGGCATCCGCGCCGCGCTGCAGCAGACCACCAGTCGGTCGATCCGCTCGGGCGCGTTGGCGCCGAGCCACAGTCCGACCATTCCGCCGAGGGACAGCCCGCAGAATGACACGCGCTCCAGCCCGAGGCGGTCGAGCAGATGGAGCAGATCGCGACCAAGGTCCTCGATCGTGTACGGACCGGTCGGCACGGGCGAGCTGCCGTGACCGCGGTGGTCATAACGGAGGAGGCGCAGCTGTTGGGACAGGCGGGGGACCTGCGGGTCCCACATTGCCAGCGACAGGCCGAGGGCATGCGAGAGGACGAGCACAGGCGCGCCCGGTTGCCCCTCCGTGCGGTGGTGGACGTCAATCGGTGTTGGTGTGGCCATACTCCCTGCGCAGGCTGTCCTTCGCCACGCGATGCGTGGCGGTCGTCGGCAGCGAATCCCGAAAGTGAATCCGACTCGGCACTTTGTAAGCGGCGAGCCGAGTCGCCGCCCAGGCCTTGAGTGCGGCCTCGTCGGGAGCTGCCCCGTCCCGAAGAACCACGACGGCCACGACCTCATCCTCCAACATTCCGGTGGGCACACCGAAGACCGCGGCAGCGCGGACGGTCTCATGCGCAAGCAGCGCATCCTCTACCTCGGCCGGCGCAATATTCTCGCGTCGCCCGTATGGAGCCATCCGTCCTTGATGGCCGCCGTCGTGGCCTCTGTCTCATTCCAGTACCCGGGCGTCATCACCGGGTTGCGGAAGCAGAGTTCGCCGACCTCGCCGGGTTCCACATCACCGCCTTCCGCGTGCAGGATGCGCAACTCGTTCTCAAAGGTACCCGACACTGGCTGCCGCGGCCGCCCGATACTGCCGGCCTTCAAGCGCGAGGTCGCGCTCTCAGCACAACCGAACGGGTTCTCGCTCATCCCGTATCCGGTCATGATGCGAACGCCGAAGCGTGCCTCGAGCCGATCACGCTGCGCCGGCGGCGGTCCGGGCGCGGCGTAGATCGTCCGCAGCGACGATTCGACCCAGGTGATCTCCGGCTGAGCTGCCAGGAACTCCAGCATCGCGCCCACCACGTTGACCGTGGTCACCCCGAGCGCTCGCGCGTCGTGCCAGAAGGTCGAGGCATGGAATTTCGGCGTGAGCGCCAGCGCGAACCCGTATGCCAGGGCCGTCAACAATGAATATGCCTGGGCGTTGATGTGGAAGAGCGGCAGGCAGGCCCAGAGCCGTTGCGATCCCTCGAGGCCGATCCACTCGGGGAACGACCGTCCGGCCTCGGTGTAGGCGGCGTGCCTCACCATCACGCCCTTGGGCCGGCTGGTCGTCCCCGAGGTGTAGACGATGGCAGCCACCTCGAGCGGTTGTGCGGTGAAGGCCGGCTTGTCCGACTCGATCGGCCTCGCATCCAGTGCATCGACCTCGTCGTGGAGCAGCGTGACGGTTGGCTGAAGATCATCCCGCACGTAATCGATTTCGGCGTTGGTCAGCTCTGGGTTGACGGCCGCGGGAACCCCGCCGGCCCAAATCGCGCCGAGCCAGGCGTGCACCAGGGACCGCGAGTTCGGTGCCGCCAGCAATATGCGATCGCCGGGTCTGAGACTGCGGCGGCGCAGCGCCTCTGCCGCGGAACGAGTGGACCGCGCCAGCTCGCGGAATGATTCCGAGCCCTCGGTGGTGACGATGGCGGGCGCGTCGCTGAAGCGCTGCTCGGCCGAAGCGAGAAGCTCCGGCACCGTGGCGAAGCTCAATCGCCGTCCGAGCCCAGCACCTCCTGGGCGACCTTGAACGCCGTGTGCGCCGCTGGGATGCCGCAGTAAACGGCCGTCTGAAGCAGGACCTCTTGCAACTCCGCGACGGTGACCCCGTTACGCAGCGCGCCGCGGAGGTGGAGCGCGAGCTCGTCCGGCCTATTGAGCGCCACGGTCATGGCGACGGTGATGCAGCTTCGGGTTTTACGGTCGAGGCCCGGACGCGCCCAGATTTCGCCCCACGCGTAACGCGTGATCAGGTCCTGGAACTCTTTCGTCAGCACCGTCGCACCCGACTGCGCGCGATCGACGTAGGCATCGCCGAGCACCTCACGTCGGATCTTCATGCCACGCTCACGCCGCTCGTCGTCGTTCATCCCTCTCCTTTCTTTCCACGATACGCGGCCAGCGCGCGGTCGATCAGGAGCTGCCCGACCCCAAGGTATCCGGACGGCTCGAGCGCGGCGGCCAGCTCTTCGGGCTTGAGGTGGGTCGTGATCGTCGGGTCCTCGCGCACGACGTCCTTGAACGGCCGGCCAGTCGAGGTTGCCACCGACACCGCGGTATCCACCAACGCCCGCGCCATGACCAGGTCGATCCGCTCACCGAGCATCATCACGACGTGCTCCGCCATGATGCTGCCTCCCGACAGGTCGAGGTTCCGTCGCATCCGCGCCGGGTCGACCTGAAGTCCTGCCAGCAGTGACGCCAGCCTGGAAACGGCGCCGCCGGCGAGCCGCAGCGTCTCGGCGAATGCCGGCCACTCCGCTTGCCAGGCGCCGGCAGCCCTCTCGTGTTCCTGGAGCATCGCCGCCAGCAGCACGGCGACCTGCGCGTTGATGCCTCGCACGGCGGCGAGGATCTCGATCGCATCGACCGGGTTGTGCTTCTGTGGCAATGCCGAGGACGCACCGCGTCCGGCAACGGCGCTCTCGGAGACCTCGCCGACCTCGGTCTGCGCGAGTAGGACGACATCCACTGCAACCTTTCCGGCCACGCCGGCCGCGATCCCAAGCGCCGTCGCCACCTCGACGACCCGTCCCCGCGCCGTATGCCAGGGCACCGTGGGTTCCGAAAGCGTGAGCTCGGCCGCCAGCTCGCGCGAGACATCGAGCCCGCGATCCGACAGGGCAGCCATCGTGCCGGCCGCTCCACCGAACTGCACCGCCAGCCGGGCGCGCCGAACCCGAATGAGCTCCGATCGCGCCTCGACGATCGCCGCGAGCCAGCCGGCCGCCTTCAGGCCGAAGGTGGTGGGGAGCGCATGCTGCAGCAGCGTGCGCGCCGCCATCACCGTCGTTCGGTGCCGGTCGGCTAGCGCGGCTGCCGAGGCGGCAGCCTGCTCCAGGTCCGCGAGGACGAGGTCGAGACCGCGCCGCGCGATCAGCATCATCGCCGTGTCCAGGATGTCCTGGCTGGTCGCGCCGTGGTGCACAAAGGGGGCCGCATCCCTCGGCACGGCCGCCCGCAGCGCATTGATGAGGGGAATCACGGGATTCGCGCTGCGGACGGCGGCCCGGCCGAGCTGAGCCACGTCGAACTCGTCAACCCGGCAGTGATTGGCGATGCCGTCGGCCGCCGCCGCCGGGATGACACCGGTCCGCGACTCCGCTCGGGCGAGGGCCGCCTCGACGTCGAGCATCGCCTGAACCCAGGCGCGGTCGGACACCGTGACCAGCATCAAATCGGTGCTGAGGCTCGGGCCGAAGAGCGAGTCAGATGGCAAAGAACACCGTCTCCTGTTCGCCTTGCAGCCTGATGTCGAAGTGCAGCACGCCACCGCAGCTCTTCGCGACGAGCGTCTCCCGACGCGCCGGGGCGACGAGGTTCAGAACCGGATCGGTCGCGTTGGCCTCAGTCTCGTCCGGAAAATACATCCGCGTCACCAGGTGACGAAGCAAGCCACGAGCGAAAACCGTGACGTTGAGGTGGGGCGCCTGGGTGCGTCCATTCGGCGCCGGCACGGCTCCTGGCTTAACCGTCGTGAAGCCGAAGGCGCCTTCAGAATCCGTGCGAGCGCGTCCGAATCCCGTAGCGGGCTGCCAGATTTCGAGCAAAGCGTCCGGAACCGGCTGGCCATCGCCGTCGAGGACCTGGCCCTCGATTCGAATCGCGCCCGCCGATCCCGGCGGCGCGATCTGCTCCCCTTGCTCGAATGGCATACCGACCCCGAAGAACGGACCGACCGTCTGCGACGGTGTCAACGGTGCGGTCATGGCTCGTCCTCGAAGGGCGTCGCCGCCCGGCCGCGCAGCACGATGTCCCAGCGGTAGGCGAGCGCCCACTCGGGCACGGTGGCCTCGGGATCGAACCGCGAGACCAGTCGCTCGCGGCCTGCCTGGTCGGGGATCGACTGCAGGATCGGATCGCGCGGCATCAACGGGTCACCCGGGAAGTACATCTGGGTCACCAGCCGGCTTCGGAACCCGCTGCCGAAGAGCGAGAAGTGGATATGCGCCGGGCGCCACGCATTGCGATGGTTCTTCCAGGGATAGGCGCCGGGCTTGATCGTGATGAAACGATAGCGACCTTCGTCGTCCGTCAGGCAGCGACCGGCCCCAGTGAAGTTGGGGTCGAGCGGCGCCGGGTGTTGGTCATCCTGGTCACGCTCGCGGCCGGCCTGGTCGGGGATCGACTGCAGGATCGGATCGCGCGGCATCAACGGGTCACCCGGGAAGTACATCTGGGTCACCAGCCGGCTTCGGAACCCGCTGCCGAAGAGCGAGAAGTGGATATGCGCCGGGCGCCACGCATTGCGATGGTTCTTCCAGGGATAGGCGCCGGGCTTGATCGTGATGAAACGATAGCGACCTTCGTCGTCCGTCAGGCAGCGACCGGCCCCAGTGAAGTTGGGGTCGAGCGGCGCCGGGTGTTGGTCATCCTGGTCAAGGTAGCGGCCGGCCGCGTTCGCCTGCCAGACTTCCACGATCGTGTTCCGTAGTGGTCGCCCATCGCTGTCGAGCACCCGGCCGGCGACGATGATCCGTTCGCCGATTGGTTCGCCTGAGTGCCGACGGGTCAGGTCATGGTCGAGCTCGACGAGGGTCCGCGGGAACACTGGTGCGGGGAAATCATGGAACCCGTCCGGAAGGCGGACCAGCGGCTTCGCCGGCGCACGGAGTCGCGTTCCAACGTAGTCGGGGTAAAGATACGGTGGTTCGCGCTCGTCTTCGCGATCGCTCATCGATGGAGCCAGTAGCCAACTGGAAAGACTTGCAGATGCAGGCGACTGCTGATCAGGCCCCAGATCCCCTTGGGCAAGAACATGGCGACCAGGACCGCCAGCGACCCGAGCAAGATCAGGTACCAGGCGCCGAACTGGGCCATCGTCTGCTGGATCACGGTGAAGATGGCGGTGCCGACGATCGGTCCTTCGATACTACCCACGCCTCCGATTAGGGCAACGAAAATCATCTTCGCCGACCACCCTACGCTGAAGATTGCACTGGCAAGGACGTTGAGCTGGCTGATGATCAGCAGCGCGCCGCCCGCGGCGCACCCGGCCGCAGATACGACGTACACGACCCGTTGCGCCCAGGTGACGCGGACACCGGCGCTGCGCGCCGCCACCTCGTTGTCTCGGATCGCGGTCAGGTCCAGTCCCATCCGGCTGGAGAGCAGCAGGTAGGTGGCGAGCAGCGCCGCCACGGCCACGGCGAGGGCGCTCCAGTAGGTCAACGCCTGACGGAACACCGGGTCGATGAACGCCAGCCCGGGGAGGCTGGTCCCGGTACCGCCGCCCAGTGAGCGAATGCGGACGAGAACAAAGAAGAAGACCTCCGCCACCACCCAGGTGCCGATCGCAAAGTATTCCGCCCGCAGGCGGAAGACCAGGAAAGATACCGGCACCGCGATCGCCGCCGCGACGACAACCGCAAACGGGATCGCCAGGTAGGGGTTGATGCCGTTCTGCGCCAGCAGCAGCACGGTGTAGGCGCCGACGCCGATATAGGCCTGTTGCCCGACCGAGATCAGCCCACAGTAGCCGGCCAGCAGGTTCCACATGCTGGCCAGCACCAGCAGGATGAAGGCGTTGACCAGCAGATCGGTCACGTCCGCGTAGACGACGTAGGGAAGGGTCGCCAGCAGGAGGACCACGACCGCCGCGCCGATCAACCCCCACAGCGCCGAGCGCCGGGATCGCGTCACCCGCACGGCGGGGGTCGCGGCCGCCCTGTCGGCCGCGGGACGGGCCATCATATGGCGAGCCGAGCCCGGATCAAACCCTGCGGACGCAGCGCAAGCACCCCAAGGAACACCAGGTGGCCGGCGAGCACGCCACCGCTCGGATCGATCTGGGCGCCCACCGCCTGCGCCATGCCAAGGATGATGCCGCCGACGAGCGTCCCCCAGAGCGAACCCACGCCGCCGATGATGACCGCCTCGAAAGCAAAGATCAGTCTGGAGGGGCCGGCGCTCGGATCGAACGACGACGAGCTTCCCAGCGCCAGGCCGGCCAGTGCGACCGTCGCGAACGCGATCGCGGCGGCGATTCCGAACGCATGGCGGGTATTGACCCCGGCGATCGCCGACGCTTCCTGGTCATCGGCTGCCGCCCGAATGGCACGACCCATCGCAGTGCGCGAGAGAAAGAGCTGCAGGCCGATGAGGACCACGACCGCGGTCAGGAAGATCATCAGGGGCACATAGCCGATCGATAGCTCGGGCGTGACGCGCAGCGACGCCGAGATCAGGCTGCCGAGATCGAACGAGTGGCTGTCCGCGGACGCCGTCACTAGCATCACGAGCAACGTCGTCAGCGGGGAGACTTCCAGGCTCTTCTGGATGATCAGCCGCTGGACGCCGTAGCCGAAGAGGGCGAACAGCGGCGCCACGATGACAAACGTGAGCAGCGCGGGCACGTGCGTTGTCGTGATCACGACCAGCGCGAGATATGCCGCCAGCACCGCGAAGTCGCCGTGGGCCAGGTTGACGACCCGCACGACGCCGAAAAGCAACGACAGCCCACAGGCGAAGAGCGCGTAAAGGCCGCCGAGGAGGATTCCTTGCACGATAGCGTTGACCCAGTTCATGCCACGCTTCCGGGGCCACTACGGCCTGCTAATCCGAAATAGGCGGCTTCGATCTTTGCCGTCGTCGCCTCCGCGGGTTTGCCCTCGAGCGTGGTGCGACCCTCGAGCAGGCATTGAAACCGATTGGCGACCCGCAGCGCCTGGGCGACGTCCTGCTCCACGAGCAACACCGCCATCCCATCCTTGACCAGCTCCGGCAGGGCGCCGTAGATGCGCCGCACCATGGTAGGAGCCAGGCCGAGCGACAGCTCGTCGAGGAGGAGCACCCGTGGGTTCGCCATCAGCGCGCGCCCAATCGCCACCGCCTGCTGCTCGCCGCCGGAGAGGTGGACGGTCGGCTCACGGCGCCGATCCGCCATCCACGAGAACAGCTGATAGACCCGGCCCAGACTCCAGGGACCTGGCCGTCCCGACGAGCGGCCAACCAACAGGTTCTCCTCGACGCTGAGCGAGGGAAATAATCGGCGGCCTTCGGGAACCAGGGCGATCCCCTCCCGGACCCGGGCATGCGAGGGCAAAGCGGTGATGTCCCGGCCGTTCAGCAGAATCGAGCCGGCGCTTGGGTGATGCAGGCCGATGATCGCACGCAGTAGCGTCGACTTGCCCGCGCCGTTGGCGCCGATGATGGCAACGGTCTCGCCGGGCGACACCGCGAGGTTGATATCCGTGAGCGCTCGCAAGTACCCATGCCGGACGGTCAGGGCGCGAACCTCAAGCATCGATATCGACTCCGAGGTACACCTCCTTGACCTCCGGGTTGGCCAGCACCTCCTGCGGGTCGCCTTCCGCGATCAGGCGACCGCCTGCAAGACAGATGATTCGGCTGACGGCGCGAGTCAGCGCGTGCACGACGTGCTCCACCCAGACGATGGCCACCGTGCGCTGCCGCACCTGATCGACGATCTGGAGGAGCTCGGCCACTTCCGGGTCGGTCAGGCCGCCGGCGACCTCATCAAGCAAGAGGATGCGTGGTTGGGTCGCCAGCCCGCGGGCGAGCTCGAGGCGTTTCCGCTGCAACAAGCCGAGGCGGCCGGCCGGACGGTTCGCGTCCTGCGACAGCCCCGTCTCCTCGAGGATCCGTGCCGCGGCGGCGTAACCCTGAGGTCGGGAAAGCTGGCCACCGCGATAGGCCGCAACCAGCAGGTTCTCGAAGACGGTCATGTTCTCGAACGGACGTGGCACCTGGTAGGTCCGCGCGATCCCCATGCGACACCGCGATGCGGGGTCGAGCTGAAGGATGGAGCGCCCATCGACGCGGACGTCACCCGCGTCGGGCTTCAGGTCGCCGGCGATCATCGCGAACAGGGTGGTCTTCCCGGCACCGTTCGGCCCCACGATGCCGACCGTCTCCCCGGCCTTGAAGCGGAGCGACAGGCTGTCGGCGACCGTGATCCGGCCGAACCGCTTACTGACGTCCGCCAGCTCGAGAAGGGACGCCTCCGCCGTCATGGATTGGTCGGGACGAGGTCTCCGTTTACGGGAACATTCTTGTTCGCGCTGTTATCCACCACGACCATGCTGTAGGGGAATTTCGATCCCTTCTTCCACTGCACACCGACCGGCTTCTGGATCGCCACACCCGGAACCGGCCCTTTCGTGAAGTCGAGCGGGCCGCTAATCCCCGTGTAATTCATGTTTTTGAGCTGCGTGGCGACGGCCGTGTGGTTGTGGGGTTCGTCGACAGCGGTAAACGCCTTGTGGGCGATTTCGAAGAGCGAGTGCACGGACCCGATGCTCTGCACCCATTGCTTGCCGGTGGCCGACTCAAAGGAATCAGCGAACTGCCGACAGGTCTGTCCGGTGAGCGTCGACGTGTAGGGATGGTACGGCGTCCACCAGGCATCGGTTGCGACATTGTTGACCAGGTCGCCGATGGCTTCGGTATCCGCCGGGAAGAGCAGGACCTTGGCCACCGTGGCCAACTTCGGCTTGAAGCCGGCCCGGGCCGCCTGTTTCCACATGGTATTAAAGTCGGGCGGGATCGGTGCATTGGTAAACAGCTGCGCGCCCGCTCTCTTGAAGTTGGCGATCATGCTGCTGTAGTCAGTCGTCCCGTCCGTATAAGCGCCCCCGTCGACGTTATGGTAGCCGGCCTGCGCCGAATAAAACTCGAGCCCGGTCTTGTTGTCGCGGAACGCGTTGCCGTCGGCATCGTTGGGATAGGTGAAAGCCACCACCTTGTTGGTGTTCATCGCGTTCCACATCGGGATGAAGCATTCTCCGAACTGCTGCATGCCGAAGAAGAACATGGTGGTGAAGTTGAAGGCCGACCCGGGCTTGGC
>VBGO01000163.1 GCA_005882525.1 Chloroflexota bacterium | reverse complement strand
ACCTCGACGCGCGCACCAATTGGTTCACAACTTGATTCTCTCGCCGATAAAGCCGTCCGCGAGCTCGGATTTCGTCACCTGCCGTATCACAGCCGTATCACGCATTCCCGGCACCGGACGGCTCTAGGGGGTCACCAAAGGACACGAGGCTGGTCGATTTCGTATTCGCGAGGACGACGCGGGAGTCTGTCGGACACCGGAGGACACGGCACCGACACGGTTCGGGACCGTGAGGCCCCGGGTTCAAATCCCGGGCCCCCGACCAATTTCGAGTCTTGGGTTCAAGGAGTCGATGCAACACCCATCCCTAAGGAGGCTGTTGCATGCGATTACTGGAACGGACGAAACAGCAGCTGTTCTGGACTCAAATCAGAGCTGGCCTGGCTTTCTCCGCAGCGGCGGCGGCAGCCGGCGTTCCGAGGCGCACGGCGGCGGGCTGGTTCGTGCAGGCTGGCGGCATCATGCCACCCAACGTCCCAGCACGGTCGAGACAGCGCTACTTGTCACTCGAGGAACGAGAGGACATCCACGCCGGGATTGAGCGTGAGGAGAGCATTCGGGCAATCGCCAGGCGGCTAAGCCGGGTGCCCTCGACGGTTCTCCGAGAGCTGCGCCGGAACATGAGAGACCAGAGGTATCGAACGCGCAGCACGCTAAGACAACGCAGGCGCGGTCGGCAGCGGACCCAGCCTTGGGAATACCGGCCGAGCTCAGCTCATGAGCGTGCCAAGCGGAGAGCGTCCCGGCCCAAGGTTGCGAAGCTGGCGGTCAACTCGGAGTTGCGCGAGCTGGTGCAGTTCAAACTGAAGGAGAAGTTGAGTCCGGAGCAGATCTCGGCTGAGCTGCGCGAGGAGTTTCCGGGCCAGCCAGAGATGTGGGTGTCACACGAAGCCATCTACCAGGCGATCTATGTTCAAGGCCGAGGCGCGCTGCGCCGGGAGTTGGCAGTCTGCCTGCGCACCGGGCGAGCCCTGCGAAGGCCCAGGCGCAAGGTCGCCGAGCGACGAGGCAGGATTCCCAACATGGTGATGATCAGTGAGCGTCCACCCGAAGTTGAAGACCGAGCCGTCCCCGGCCACTGGGAGGGCGACCTGCTGACGGGCAAGAACAAGAAGTCAGCGATTGGCACACTGGTCGAGCGCTCGAGCCGGTACGTCATCCTTCTGCACCTGCCCAACGGGCATGGGGCCGAAGAGGTTGAGAAAGCCATCACCGCTGCGGCTCAACAACTCCCGGAGACCCTGCGCCGGTCGCTCACCTGGGACCAGGGCCACGAAATGGCCAATCACCTGCAGCTGAAAATTGCGACTGGGCTCGATGTCTACTTCTGCGACCCTCACAGCCCCTGGCAGCGCGGATCTAATGAGAACACCAATGGTCTGCTCCGCCAGTATTTCCCCAAGGGCCAAGACCTCAGCCACTACGGGCCCGACTACCTAGCCTTCGTCTCAGCCCAGATGAACCGCCGCCCACGCAAAACCCTGGGCTGGCTCCGGCCCAGTCAAGCCTTGCAGCGTCTACTCTCTGACGCGTCCCAGTCGGCCAATGTTGCCTCGACCGATTGAATCCGCCAGTTCGAAATCGCCGATTTGGACGTCATCCGCAGTCGGCGGGGCACAGCCGGGGCACAGATTCGTGGAGAACCTCGCAACGAGGCTGCGAAGTTTGTCGCGATAGTCGGCCGATCTGAACTTGGACGACAGGGACGTGGTGCGTGCGCACAGCCATAAATCAGTTGACGCAACTGTCAGGACCGTGAGGCACCCGCTTCGAAAATCACAGGCCGGCGCGGCTGAGGACGCACAGGGCAGGACCGTGGGGCCCCCCGGTTCAAACGAGCGGCAACTGGCTCTTTACTCGTTCCTCAAGGCGACTACCGGGTCGAGGTGTGCCGCGCGCCATGCTGGCAGCACGCCGGCGACCGCCCCTAGCGCGGTGGCGAAGCCGATCGCGAGGATGGTGAGGCTGGGGGTGATGAGAAACAACGCCGACTGGCCGGGTGGCGTCGATGCGTTGGCCAGGATGGTGATCAACGCGCCGAGGCCATAGCCGATCACGCCGCCGAGGAAGCCAATCAGCGTCGCCTCGGCAAGGAACTCTCCCATGATCTTGAGCCTGCCCACCCCGGCCGCCTTCTTGAGGCCAATCTCTCTCACGCGCTCCGCCACCGCTATGAACGTTGTCTTGACAACTGCCAAGCCGCCGATGATCAGGGCCAGGAGTGCGGCTGCCGCGGTGATGGCGTTGAGGATTGCGCCGCGCTGCTTGAAGCTGTTGACCAGATCGCTTGGTTTCGATGCCCTGACACCGGGCACCTGGCTGTTGATCCGGTCTGCGATCTTGTCGAGCTCGCTGATGGGCGTCCCGGACTTGGCGTAAACGTCGATGCCTTGGGCGACCTTCGTCACGTCGATGGCGTCGCGGTCCGCGGCTGGCAGGCTGTCCTTCAGGAGCATCTGGCCGTCGGTGATGTTGATGTACGCAAATGTGTCCGGCGCGGTTCGCGTCAAGTTGAGGATCCCGACGACACTGAACGTGTGGTTCACAAAGTCCGCCGGCGCATCGCGCGGTTTGACAGGCAGGTCGATGGTATCGCCGATCCTCTTGTTGAACTCCCTGTCGATCGTCGACCCGAGCACGACCTCACCGCTGGAGTCCGCGTCGATCGCGTGGCCCTGCGCATAGGACGTCTTCAGGTAGCTCCATGCCGCTTCGGTGGGATCACTGGCGACAATCGTGTCAGGGAAGCCGAAGGTGACCACGCTAGCCGAACCGGGCTTGGCCGAGAAGTCATAGGTCGGAAAGGCAACAGCGACTTCCGGCACCTGCCGGATCTCATCGATCTTGGTCAGCGGCAGAAACGAGGCGGCCTGTCCCACCGGCGGCCCGACCTGCACGTTCGCCCGGTAGTACTGGACGACTCCGCCCAGGAGCGAGTTGAAGTTCTCGGCCAGAGCGCCCGTGGTGGTGAGCGCCATTACGCCTATGACGATCGCGGACATGGCCAGAAAACTCCGAAGCCTGTGGCGATAGAGGTTGCGGGTGATCTCCATTGCGCTTCTTTGCCTTACGCCCACGCTTCTCCGAAGGACCGGGCTCGGCCCGATCCCTCAGATCGGCGTGCTTACTTCTGGCTAGCTCGCCTTGTCGGCGAACTCGTTGGTGTACGTCTCGCTCAAGTTGGCTGACTTTCCTTTGTAACTCGCCACGAACTGCTTCTGGATCTTCTGCACATTCTCTGGGCCGCCCACCGGCATCTTGCAGTCGGTCCCGAAGATTCCGAGCTGGCTCTGCAGGTCGGCGACGTATGACGCTTTGTCTCC
Organism: Chloroflexota bacterium; assembly: GCA_005882525.1. Classification (GTDB taxonomy): domain Bacteria; phylum Chloroflexota; class Dormibacteria; order CF-121; family CF-121; genus CF-13. Next base: position 2,340 of record VBGO01000163.1, on the reverse strand, counting down.
CGCGTAGTAGTCCGCGGGCATCTTGTCTGCGATCTCGGCCGCGGTGTGCGAGTGGATGAACTTGAGTGTCTTGACGTAAGCGTTGACCAGCCGCTGCGCGACGTCCTTGTTGCCGTTGACCCAGTCGTTCTTTGCGAAGACGCCGATGAACGGGTAGTCGCCGCCAAGGGCCGCACGCGTGTCGGCCGGCGTCAGGAGGCTGACGAGGATCTTGCCCTTGCCGCTGTTCACCAGCCGCGAGATGGTCGGGAAGGTGGTCATGCCGGCGGCGATCTTGTGCTGCTGGATGGCGGCGATGAAGGTGTTGCCGGCGCCTACGGCCACGTACTGCGACTTGGTCGGGTCCAGCCCCGCGGTGCCGAGGATAGCCTGCGTCAGAACGTGCGTCCCGGAACCGATGTCGGTGACGCCCAGGTTCTTGCCCCCAAGGTCCTTGACCGACGAGATGTTGGTCAGCGATGTATCGACAACCTCCGCCTCACCCGGCGCGATACCGAACTGGCAGATGGTTTCGATCTTCTTGCCCAGCGTGTTGAGGACCATGGGGTGCACGTACGCACCAGAGCCTGCATCGACGTTGCCGGCGACGACCTCTTCCTCAGAAGCCTGGCCCGAGCCCTCGTCGATAAGAGTGACATTCAGGTTCTCGGCTTTGAAGTAGCCGAGCTGCTGGGCCAGCATGTTTGGCAGGTAGATCTGCTTGTTGAGGCCCCCGACCATGATCTTCAGCGAGACCGTGGCCTGTGTGCCTCCTCCGCTCGATGATGGGGTCGTGCCCCCGCACGCGGCGGCCATCGCGAGCACCGCGACCGCCGTGAACAGCCGTTGACTTCGCCTACCCATACTCCGTTCCTCCATCAAATTCTTGTCTCTGTCGCGACCGGCGGCCGCCATTTGATCAAGCGGTCCTCGAGCGCTGTGATCAAGGCCTCTGCCACCAGCGCCATGGCAGCGAGCAACGCCATGCCGGCGAACACTCCGGCCGTGTCGAAATTGTTCTTTGCCGCATAGATCAGCTCGCCGAGGCCCTGGGTCGCGCCGAAGAGCTCTCCTACGACCGCACCGACGAGCGCGAGGCCAAAGCTCGTGTGCAGGCTGGCGACGATCCACGAGAGCGCCGACGGGATGAGGATCTCGGTCGTCAGCTGCCGATCGCCGGCGCCGAGGATGCGAGCGTTCGCGATGAGGTTGCGGTCCACTTCGCGCACGCCCTGAAACGCGTTGAAGAACACGACGAAGAAGACCAGCACCGCGGCCGTCGCGATCTTCGACCTGATGTCAAGGCCGAGAGCGACCGCGAACAGGGCCCCCACGACCACGCGCGGAATGGCGTTGGCGCCTTTGATGTATGGGCCGAGCACGTCGGACAGCAGCCGGCTGCGGCCGAGCGCGACGCCGAAGATGACGCCAAGGATCGAGCCGACAATGAAGCCGCCGACCGTCTCCTCCATGGTGACGAGCACCTGGTCCCACAGCGGACCCAGGTCGGTGCCCTGCGTGATCCAGATCCAGAGCTTGTCGGCGATCGCCGACGGCTGCGACCAGAAGAAGACGTCGACCCAGCCGAGGCGTGTCGTGAGCTCCCAGGACCCCAGGATCACGACGCCGAGAAGCAGGCGGAGGCCCGCTACGTTAAGGCGGCGGCGCTGTGCATCGCGACGTCGCCTCGCCGCGAGATCCGGCAGCGGCCGCTTGGCCGATCCGGTGGGAGCGTGCATGCGGACGCTAAGCCGCGCCGCTGCGCTTCTGACGTTCATAGCTCACCAGGACCTCGTCCTTGAGGTCCTTCCAGATCTCTTCGTAGATTTCGGCGAAACGTGGTTGGAAGCGAATTTCGGCGACGTTGCGAGGCCGCGGAAGGTCCACTTTGTAGGTGGCCTTGACCGTGCCGGGTCCGGCGGTGATCACGAAGACGCGGTCGCTCAGTGAGATCGCCTCTTCCAGGTCATGCGTTACGAACACAACTGATGCGGAGCTCGCGGCCCACAGTGCAAGCAGCTCGTTCTCCATCAGCGATCGCGTCTGCACGTCAAGGGCGCTGAACGGCTCGTCCATGAGCAGGATGCGCGGGCCGTTGATCAGGCTCTGCGCCAGCGCGACGCGTTTCCGCATGCCGCCCGACAGCTGGTACGGATATCGGTCTTCGAAACCGCTGATGCCCACTCGGGAGATCCAGTCCCGCGCCCGCTCTCGCGCGTCGCGGTTTGAAGCGCCCCGGTAGCGCGGTCCGGCGGCGACATTCTCCAGCACCGTCTTCCACGGAAAGACGGCGTCGGCCTGGAACACGTAGCCGATACCCTCGGCGATCCCATTGACCGGCTTACCGAACACCTCGACCTG
>VBGO01000162.1 GCA_005882525.1 Chloroflexota bacterium | reverse complement strand
AGGTACTCAAACATCGCGTTAGCGAGCTCAACGCGAGTGCTCCATCGTTTTCGGTCGAGCAGCTCGACCTGCATCCGACTCCAAAAGGCCTCCATCACAGCGTTGTCGAAACAGTCACCGACCGAGCCCATCGATGGCAGAAGTCCCGAGTCGACGGCTCGACGAGTAAATGCCCAAGAAGTGAACTGAGTGCCCTGGTCGCTGTGAATCACGGTGCTGTTGGCCGGGCGGCGCTGGTCGATTGCCATGCCGAGAGCGTTGGTGACAAGAGCGGTGCTTGGTGAACCATCGATTGACCACCCAATCACGCGCCGTGACCATGCGTCCAGCACGACGGCGCAGTAGACCTTGCCCTCTCTTGTCGGGTGCTCGGTCACATCGGTGACCCATAGCTCATCGGGATTGTCCCGGTGGAACTGCCGCTCAACACGATCGGCCGCGGTAATGACCCCGGGAACTCGGCGGAACTTTGGTCGCCCCGAGATGCCCTGGATGCCTGCTCGACGCATCAGCAGCTCCACCGCTTGGTGCCCGACCGGGACAGCTTGCCCCAACGTCAGTTCGGCATGAACTCGTCGAATGCCATAGGTGCCTCGCGAGGCGAAATGTGCTCGACGGATCAAGTCGGTCAGCCATGCGTGCCGGACAGATCGCACAGAGGGTGGCCGTGAGCGTCTTGCGTGGTAGCCCGACTCCGAAACCTTGAGTACGCGGCAGGCGAGCTTCACCGGAAGCCCCTCGGTGGCCATCACCTCGACTGCCGCGAATCTTTTGGGGTTGAGGCGTCCTTCAGCAACTCGGCAGGCCTGCGATGGACAGCTAGTTCAGTCTCGAGCTCCCGAATTCGTCGACGAGCAGAGATGAGCTCGGCGCGCTCGGCTGTGGTCAGGCCGCTCTCAAGTCCGCGGTCGACTCGGTCTTGCCGGCGCCAGCGTACACGGTTTGGTCGCTGATACCCAGGTCGCGGGCGATGTCCTCGACGCGGCGTCCGGCCGCGACAAGGTCCAACACCCGTTGACGAAACTCCGCGGTGTAACCGCGTCTTCCCATGCTGTCCTCCAGTGTCTTGGTGGGACAGCAGCATGGTCGATTCCAATAATCCGACTCCAGGAAATCCAGGGCGCACTAGCCGTAGGACCTCACGGCCCCAGCCGACCGCTGATGCCCGCCTCTGGCGGTTCGTTTTTCGAACTTAACTTCTTCCGAATCGAGGTCTACTGGGCGATGACATGACAGCCAAGACGCTGGATGTAGCTGGGACCCTGATTCGGCCAGGCGACTCGGAATACGAGGCAGCGCGGCAAATCTGGAACGGCGCCATTGATCGCCGACCAGCCATGATCGTGCGTTGCCGAAGCGGAGCTGACGCCGCCGCAGCCTTCGCCATGCGCAGGAGCACAGTTTGCCACTTGCGATCCGAGGAGGAGGCCACAACGTTGCGGGGAGCGCACTCTGCGACGGAGGCGTGGTTATCGATTTCTCAGAGATGCGGCGGGTGGAAATCGATCCTGAGCGCAAGACTGCGCGCGTGGAGCCAGGTGCGCTCTGGGGCGATCTTGACGCCGCGGCCCAGGCCGACGGCCTCGCGACCCCAGCGGGCATCGTCACCCACACGGGGGTGGCGGGTCTGACCCTCGGCGGTGGTTTCGGCTGGCTAAGCAGGCAGTGGGGACTCACCGTCGACAACCTGCTTTCGGTTCAGGTGTTGCTGGCCGACGGCAGCCGGGTGCGAGCCGCTTCGGATGAGAACGACGATCTCTTCTGGGCAGTTCGGGGAGGCGGCGGCAACTTCGGCATAGTCACCGAATTCGAATTCCAGCTCCATGCCCTAGGCACGACGGTGCTTGCCGGTCCGCTGCTCTTCAAGGCAGGGCAGGCGCGCGAGGTGCTCGACTTCTATCGCGAGTTCATAGCGACGGCGCCCGATGAGCTTTCCGTGTATCTCAACTTGCGAACTGCGCCTCGATTCGACTGGGTTCCTGAACATTTGCGTGGCACCGATGTGTTGCTGCTCATCCCGTTCTACAGCGGTGACCTGGATGCCGGCGAGGAAGTACTGCGACCGCTCCGCTCCTTCGGACCACCGGCGGCCGACGTTGTCCAGCGCAAGCCCTACCTCGCACATCAGTCGATGTTCGACGCGGGCGTGCCCCATCACTGGGGCTACTAGTGGAAGTCGCACTATCTGCCGCCGCTCACTAGCAGTGCCATCGACGTCATGGTCGAGCACTCCTGGCGCAAGAACTCGCCCGACTCGTACACGATCGCATTTCACCTGGGCGGAGCCATAGCCCGCCGCCCTGAAGATGAGACAGCTGCAAGTGGACGCGACGCGATGCATGCGCTGAACATCAATGGAGCCTGGACTGAAGGCGGTTCACACCATCCGGACATCGCCTGGTGTCGCGAGTACTTCGCCGCCATGCAGCCACACGCCACGGGCGGTGTGTATATGAACTTCCTTCATAACGACGAGGGCGAGGCGCGAGTGCGAGCCGCGTATGGCAACAAATACAATCGGCTGGCAAAAATCAAGGCGCGCTACGACCCTAGCAACGTCTTTCGATCAAATCAGAACATACAGCCGGTAATCGACGTCAAGCCGTAGCACCGAGGCTCCTTTGCGCCACAAGCAATCATTTGGGGCGAACGACGCGAATCCGCCCTGGTCGGTGGCGAACCGGGCCTCACGGTCCTGGCCCGTGCCTCCGCCGGCTTGGGACGTTGCCTTACCCGACGATTCCCAGTCGCGTGCTCTCACATTGCCGCGACAGACACGGTTACACCGCCCCGGTTTCGTTGCTCTGCAGGAAATTGTGATACGGCGGTGTGAAGCTGACTCCAAACCACATTGGAAATCGTCGATTTCGAATACGAAAATGGTCGGGGGCCCGGGATTTGAACCCGGGGCCTCACGGTCCCGAACTCTGAGACCTTTCGTCCAGAAACGCCGGAAACGATCGATTTCAGTTCGAAAGCTCTAAGGCGGCCAACCGCCCCGTCCAGATTTGAGGCATTCTTCCGACCGATTACTACATGAACTACTACTCGACCGTTAGGGAGCTTTAGCCGCGTAGCTGAGGATCTGGCCGTTTCGTCTGGCTGCCACTAATGAGCGGAGGTAACGTGCATGAGTTCCAGCCTGCCGGCCTTGTTCCGCGATTCGAGCGATTAGCGAAGGGAGCTGACCCTGAGCGCCAAAGGTGTCGTTGTGACAGAGACATCGAGGGATCCACGGTTGACTGATGCGATCCGCCAGCATGCGGTAGAGGTAAGCGGATTCGTGCGCGACGGGATGCCAGCAATGATGCGCGGCATGATGGGGAACTGATCGCTCACTCTCGTTTGCTCCGAGAACGGCGGGTTATCGGCAGCCCCTGAAAACTCTCGCGTTGGTCTAGCTTCTAATGCATCTCGAAGATGCAGGTTGCTTCACAAATATTTACGGCGTATCCATGGGCGCCCGTTAAGCAGCAAGCCTAGGCTGGGCATCCTTGTCGAACCCGAGCCAGGTTGACTACGAAGGTTTCTTCAATCTCTCCGTCGATTTACTTTGCCTCGCTGGTTACGACGGTTACTTCAAGCGTCTGAATCCGGCTTGGACGGAGACGCTCGGCTTCACTCAGAGCGAGCTGATGGCACGGCCGTACCTGGATTTCGTCCACCCCGACGATCGGCCGGCCACATTAGCTGAAGCCGAGAAGTTGGGACTCGGTGCCAAGGTCATCCATTTCCGGAATCGATACGAATGCCGGGACGGCAGTTACCGCTGGCTGGCCTGGTCGGCAATGCCAACGGGGTCCGATGAACTCATTTACGCCATGGCGCGCGACGTGACACCCGAAGTCGAGCTCGAAGGTGGACTTGTGGAGGCAAACCTAGCTGCGGCGACTCGCCTTGCCTTGCTTACGGCCCTCATCGACGCGATCGGTGTCGGCGTAGTTCTCATCAATGGCGAGGGTCGGGTGGCGCACTGGAATAAGGAAGCCACTCGATTAACCGGAATCCAAACTGCACGGGCTGTGGAACTGACTCTGAGGGAGTTGGGCGAAGCTCTTACCGAACGTGTGGAAGATCATCTCGATCTTCAGTCCCATCTCGAAGAAGCACCTCGCGCTACCGCGGAGTCGCACTTCCCAATGGTCATCCGGCAGCCGCACCGCGAGATCGATGTCACGGTGTCGCCTGCCGTTTTGACATCAGACGGAGCCCAGGTTGGCCTGGTGATAGTCCTTCATGACATCACGGCCGCCAAGGAGCTCGAGCGAGCAAAGGACGAATTGATTGCGATGGTAAGCCACGAGCTGCGAACACCTCTGGCGAGCTTGGTCGGCTTCTCGGAGTTGCTGCTCAGCCGCGAATTTGCAGAGGCCCAGCGAAAGCAATATCTGGAAACGATGCTGAACGAGGGTCGCCGTCTCACTGATCTGATCAACGAGTTCCTCGACCTGCAGCGAATGGAGGGTGGTTACACGAGGCTCAATTTGGGCCCGGCTGACTTGCCAACCCTGATCAGTCGCGCTGTGGCGACTGCCGGTGATAACCCGCAGACTCCGATCGAAGTCAGCATGGCCCAAGACCTTCCTCTTGTCGTTGCGGACGCCAACGCCATCCTTCAGGTTCTTATCAATCTGCTGTCGAACGCCAGGAAGTATTCGCCAGGTGGCGGAACAATCGTGGTGGAGGCCAAGGTCCGAGACAACGCCGTCGAAGTCTCCATTCGAGACCACGGACTCGGCATCCCCGCGGATGCACTTCCCAGGCTCTTCAGCAAGTTCTATCGCGTTCCGAATTCAGACCGTCGCCGGATCTCAGGTACAGGCCTCGGCCTAGCCATCAGCCGAAGAATCATCGAATCTCACGGCGGCCGTGTGGGCGCCGAGTCGGAAGGATTGGGACAAGGCTCTAGGTTTTACTTCACCTTGCGCGCAGCCGAATTGGAAGCCAGATCGGGCGACGTACTGATCGTCGAGGATGACATCGGATTCGCCCAACTCCTAGAAGCTGAACTCACGGTGAATGGACTCAACTCGGTGTGGGCGCCGGACGCCGAAACGGCCGACAAACTTATCGATCGGATGGCAGCCCGTGCTGTTGTGCTTGACCTGATCTTGCCGGGAGCGAGCGGACAGGAATTCTTAGCTCGGTTGCGCTCATCGCACAAGAGCCCAGTCCCGGTGGTTGTGGTAACGATCCAGGAGCTCGACGCGACCGAAACACTTGCGCTGCGGACTGCCGGCGTGGTCGCGGTCTTGAAGAAGCATTCGGGAGCGGCGAAGGAGGCCGCTGGATTCGTCGCGAACGCCCTGAATTCCTCAAGTTCTTCAGGGATTGCTGTTCCGCTTCGTAGTTGAGATGCAACACACGGTACTGATTGCGGACGACGAGCCCAGCGTCCGCCTGCTCGTCCAGGCAACTATCGAGGCTGAAGGTTACAAAGTACTGGAAGCCTGCGACGGCGACGAGGCATGGGCTCTCATCCAGGAACACCGGCCTTCACTGGTTCTGCTCGATGTCAGGATGCCCGGCCGGACGGGTCTCGAGATATTGGGTTCAATCAAGGCAGATGCCGAACTCACTGACACGAAGGTGATATTGCTTACCGCATCGGCACAACAATCCGACATCAATGCTGGGTTAATTGCAGGCGCTGACTTCTATTTGACCAAGCCGTTCTCACCGCGCGAGTTGCTCTCAAGGATGGATGAAGCCCTTCTCCTGTGATGCTTTCATAGCGCTTGAAGGAGATTCCGGCAGACGGAGTGACCTCCGCGACAAACCTTCGACGGAGAGAGGGTGGTTGGTTGCAATTGGAGACCTAGACAAATGCCCATGCATTGGATACCCAACTCATGGCCGACCGTCGGTCTGCTTGGTATCAGTGGGTTATCGAGAGCTTCGACCTCGCGCGAGTGGATTACTACATGAAGTGCTACATCAGGCGCCCTTCGTGGGCGCCATCGAGATCAATCGCGCACGGCTGAAAACCGTCAGGCCCTCCAGTACGAGCGGAGTTCAGGCTCGCGAACGCGAATTTGAGTTCAGTTGATTGGTCGGGGGCCCGGGATTTGAACCCGGGGCCTCACGGTCCCGAATCACACGACAGTTCATCCAAACATGTCGGTTTTTGCGTTTTTCAGTTCGATTCTTCAAGTCGACGCGCCCGGTGCGTCTAGATTTGCACGAATCTTCAGCCGGATTACTACATGAAGTACTACAGAGTGCAGGTCGTCCAAACGAGTTCCAGCGTGATCAAGCGCTGCGATCGCCCTGGGATCGGCCGGCGCCAGCAACGCGAATGCCACGCCCATGGGAGCCCTTGCCTCTCCCTGAAGCTGCCTTGAGCAGCTGGGTGATCCGTTGATGGGAGAGCCCCAGCACGCGCCCGGCATCACGCACCGTCAAGTGAGCGGTTTGAACGAGATCGGCTGCAACCTCGGCGCTGGCGATTGCCGCCTCACGCTGTAGGACCTCGGCCTCGCCCCTAACCTTGCGAGCTCGTCCCACCTTCCCCTGAAGATCGCGCGGCAGCACGGGTTCGATCCTGACGTCAAAGGAATCCGAAGCGACATCCAAGAAGAGGGCGATCGCGTCACGCACTATGGCCTCAGCCTTCTCGAGCCGCCGTGCCTGCGTGTGGACGCCCCTCAACTCGGGAACACTGATCGCCCACCAGTCACCGCTGCGCTGACACCGAGCGGTGTAGGTCTTACGCTTCATCGCTTCCACCACCCGAGGCCCAACTCAGCCTCCAGGGTTGTGAAGATGCCTTCGGCAGTGATCTCGTTGATCTCGCGGTGCCGTGGGATTGTGACCTTGGTTCGCCCGCACTGCCAGACCTCGTGGCGCCCTCCTTGCCTGACGAGCCGCCACTGAATTCTTCGAGCTTGGGCTGCGCGTTGAATGCGCCTCTTGACCTCAACCT
>VBGO01000075.1 GCA_005882525.1 Chloroflexota bacterium | reverse complement strand
CAGCGCGCGTGACGAGCGGGCTGGACGCGTACCACCAGGCGCAGCCGCTCCGGCGCGGGATGCCGAAGGAGCAGCTCCGCAGCCGCACCGGCATGCCGGCCGAGCTGTTCGCGGACCTGGTCGCGGTGCTCGCCGCCGAGGGGATGGTTGTCGAGCGAGGTGGCGAGCTCGCCGGCATCGCCCACCGCCCGGCCCTGAGCTCGGAGCAGGAGGCCGCCATCGGTGCCTTTCTCGCCGAGCTCGAAGGGCAACCCTTCAACCCGCCGCCGCTGGTCGACCTGGTCCGGCGTTATCAGCTGACCCCCGACCTGCTTCAGTACCTGGTGGCGGATGGGCGGGTCGTGCGCCTCAACGATGAGACCGCCTTCGCCCGCTCCGCCTACGACGACGCCGTCCGCCGGCTTCGCGCCCATCTTGGCGAGCACCGGACGTTGACGGTCGCCGCCGCCCGAGACGTGCTCGGCTCGAGCCGCCGTTACGTTCTTCCCTTGCTCGAATGGCTGGACGCGCAGAAGATCACGCGTCGGGTCGGAGATGACCGTATCCTGAGGGGTTGATGCGGGCCGCCGGTGCTACGCCGCCGCGTGTCGTGCTTTCGGGCCTGGCGCTCGTCGTCGCGTTGACGGCCTGTGGGCCGGCGCCGCCGGATGCCGCGAGCTTACTCACCCAATCGAGCCAGCGCATGCTCCACCTGAAGGGATTCCACTTCCAGATGCAGATCAGCGGTTTCACCGGCATCGGTGAGCCTGTCCAGAGCGCGCAGGGCGACGCGCACCCGCCCGACTTGCACGCCCGGGTGAATCTCAAAGAGGGTGCCATCCTGCTCGAAGTCGAGGTCGTCTTCGCGGCCGGCAAGATCTATCTCAAGTCGTTCACCGGCGGCTGGCAGGAGCTCACCGCCGACCAGGTCAGCCAGTTTTTCGATGCCCGGACGTTATTCGATCCGCAGACGGGCCTCTTTGCGGCGATGCGCGACACGGCCTCCCCGACCCGCGGCAATAGCGACAAGGTCAGCGGCCATGACACCTACCCGGTGACTGGCCAGGTCTCCGCGGCGCGGATGCACCAGTTGCTCACGCTGATCCGTGACCAGGGCACCTATCGGGCCACCTACTGGATCGAGAGTTCGGGCAGTAACCTGTGGCGAGCCCGCCTGACCGGCAATCTCTTCGATCCGTCGAACCCCGCCACCATCACGTTCGACTTCAGCAACCATGATCACCCCGTTTCGGTCACGCCGCCTCCGCTCGGTTAACCGCCCGGCCCTGCTCACGCTGACCGGGGCGGGGCTCTTCCTCGCCTCCCTCGACGCCTACGTCGTCGTGACGGCGTTGCTGCCGATGCTGAAGTCGGTCAATATCGCGGCGAACCGCCCCGAACAGGCGACCCCCATCATCACCGGCTTCTTGCTCGGCTACCTCGCGGTGATGCCGATTGCCGGTGGCTTGAGCGACCGCTTCGGCCGGTTGCGGCTGTTTGCCGCCAGCCTCGTGCTGTTCGCGTTCGGCTCCTTCCTGACCGCCTCCGCGCCATCGCTGTCGCAGCTCGTAACCGGCCGGGTGCTGCAGGGGGCTGGGGGTGGCGCCCTGGTACCGGCCGTCCTGGCGCTGGCCGCCGACCTCTATCCGGCGGGCGACCGCAGTCGCGCTCTGGGTGCGGTGAGCGCGCTGCAGGAGGTCGGCAGCGTGCTTGGCCCGCTCTGGGGGGGCGTGATCACCGCGTCATCGTTGGGCTGGACCTGGATTTTCTGGCTCAACATCCCGGTTGCTGCCCTCCTCTTCTGGGCGCTCTGGCCGGAGATCCGGGGCGGCGGCGAGGTGCGGCGCGCCGCCAGTCTCGACTGGCTGGGCGCGCTGCTGGCGACGGCCGGACTGGCGCTCTTGACGCTCGCGCTCTATGCCGCCAGCCCCGAGCGAAGCCCGGTCGGTGACGGCTTCGTCTGGCAGGCGCCCCTGGCCCTCGTCTGCTTCGTGTTGTTTGTCTGGCACGAGCGCCGAACGTCGCACCCGCTGATCAACGTGCGTCGCTTTCGCGATTCGTCCTTCAGCGGATCGGCGCTGACCAACGCCATCGCCGGCGCGGGCCTGATGGTGGCTCTCGTCTACATCCCGGTGCTCGCCAACGCGGCCTTCTCGATGAATGCCAGCAGCGCAGCCCTCCTGCTCTTTCGGCTCATGCTCGGCATTCCCATCGGAGCCCTGCTGGGCGGCTGGTTGGCGCAGCGCTTGCGGAGTTATCGCGTCGTCGCCGCGCTCGGCCTCGTCCTGGCGGGGATCGGATTTCTGATGTTGTCCGGGTGGAACGAAGGCTCGCTCACGCCGCACCTGCTGGGATTGCCGTTCACGGTCGCGGACGGCGAGCTGTTTCTCACCGGCCTGGGACTCGGCCTTGAAATCGCGCCGGTCAGCGCCGCCCTGCTGGATGCGGTTGGAGAGGAGGAGCGCGGCGCCGGCGCGTCGTTCCTGATCATCATGCGATTGGTAGGTATGCTGGTGGGCTTCTCGCTGGTGGCGGGCTTTGGTCTCTGGGAATTTCATCGGGCCACGGCGCACTTGCAAGTGCCGTTGCCGAGCCTGAATCCGGATTTCGCGACCCAGTACGCGCTCTGGCTCCTGAAAGTCAAACAGGCAATCTTCGATCAGTACCACCTCATCTTTCGGGCCACCGCCATCGCGCTCTTCGCGGGGGCGGCGCTGGCGGCCCTCACGTTGCGGCCGCTCGTCCGGCCTCGCTGGCAATAGCGGCGGTAATCTGAGCCGCGATAGCCATGGCCTTCGTCGGCATCGACCTTGGTGGCACGCAACTCCGCGTCGCGGTGGCGGATGATCGCGGCCGCCTGAAAACGGTGGTGCGGCACCCGACCGAGGCCGCCCGCGGCCGTCAGCACGTCATCAATCGGATCGTGGATGCCGTCGCGGAAGCGCTGAAAGAGGATGGCACGGCGTCGGGTCGCGTGCGGGCCCTGGGCATCGGCCTGCCCGGGCCGGTGGACCCGGCGGCCGGCATCGTCATCAGCCCCGCCAACCTGCCCGGTTTCCGCAACGTGCCGCTCAACCGAATCCTGACCCGCGCAACTGGCATCCAGAGCTTCTTGCACCACGACGCCCACCTGGCCGCCCTCGGGGAGCACCGACGCGGGGCGGCCCGCGGCGCCAGCGAGATGATCTATGTCACGGTGTCCACCGGCATCGGGGCCGGGCTGCTTTTACGCGGTGAGCTCTACGCCGGCGCGCATGGGATTGCGGGCGAGGTGGGCCACATCGTGGTGCAGCCCGGCGGGCCGCTCTGCACCTGCGGCAATCGGGGCTGCCTGGAGGCGATCGCCAGCGGCACTGGGATTGCCCGGGCGGCGCGCGAGTCTGCCCGGGGAACGCCCGGGAGCGCGCTGCACGGGCTGGAGCACCCCCACGCCGAGGACGTGGCTCGTGCCGCCCGGGCCGGCGACGAGCTGGCGACTGCCATCCTGGAGAACGCCGGCACGTACCTGGGACTGGCGATGGGGACCCTCGTCAACCTGTTCAACCCGCAGCTGATCGTGCTGGGCGGGAGCGTCATCAAGTCCGGGAACCTCCTGGTCGGCCCGATGCGCCGGTCGATGCGCGCCTCGTCGTGGAAGGCATCGCGCCGGGGACTGCGCATCGTGGGTCCCGCCCTCGGTGATGACGCCGGATTGATCGGCGCGGTCGAGTACGCGCGTCTATACACCAGGCATGCCCGCCCGGCTTGATCCGCCGGCCCTGCCGGACTGGGGCCCGGCATTTGCGGCGGTCCGGGAGCACGCCCAACAACGTGGGCGGCGCGCCCTGGTCGTCGGGGGCTACGTGCGCGACCGGCTGCTGGGTGACGACCGGGCAAAACAGATTCGCGAGGTCGACATCCTGGTGGAGGGACAGGGCGCCATCCAGCTGGCGACCGCGGTCAGCGCCGCCCTGACGCTGCATCCCCCCGTGATCTTCGAGCGATTCGGCACGGCGCACCTCGACCTCGACCCGCGGCATGCGCTGGAGTTCGTGTCCAGCCGGGTCGAACGGTATGACCGCACCAGCCGCAAGCCCGAGGTCAGTCCCGGCACGCTGAAGGATGACGTCATGCGGCGCGATTTCACGATCAACACGCTGCTGATGGACTGGGACGGAACCGTGCTGGACCTGACCGGTCGCGGCCTCGATGACCTGAAGGCGCGCCGGATCGTAACGCCGCTCGAGCCGAAAACGACCTTCGACGAAGACCCGCTCCGCATGTTGCGCGCGGTTCGGTTCGCGACCACGCTCGAGTTCACACTTGACCCCTCGGTGGAAACCGCCATCCGGGATCAGTCGGGACGGCTGCAACCACCCACCGTGTCGATGGAGCGCATCCGCGACGAGTTCTCCAAGCTGCTGCTGGCGGAGCGAGTGCAGAGTGGCCTGGAGCTCTTGGATGCGACCGGACTTCTGCCGCGGATCCTGCCTCAGCTAGAGGCCGGCAAGGGCATGCAGCAGGGCGGCTGGCACAGCCACGATGTCTTCGGCCACGCGCTGCTGGCCGCCTCGTTCGCTCCCGCGGATCTGGTCACCCGGCTCGCCGCGCTCCTGCACGATGTCGGCAAGCCCGCCGTGCACGAACTTCGCGAGGGGAAGCCGACCTTCATCGGTCACCAGGAGGTTGGCGCCACTATGGCGGGCCCCGCGCTCCGGCAGCTCCGCTACCCGGGCGAGGTGATCGACGCGGTCACCCGGCTGGTCCGCCTCCACATGCGGCCCATCCAGTACGACCCACAAGGCTGGGAGGACAAGGCGGTGCGCCGGCTGGTTCGCGACGCCGGTGACGAGCTGGACCAGCTGCTCGCCCTCGCTCGCGCCGACATGCGCGCCAGTCACTACCCGGACGTGATCAAGATCGACGACCTCGAGGCGCGCATCCGGCGGTTGGACGCCGATGCGATCGCCGCGATCCGCTCACCGCTCACCGGCGAAGACCTGATGGTACGAACGGGCCGTCCGGCCGGTCCCTGGATCAAGCGGGCGAAGTCGGCGCTGGAAGACGCGATCGTCGACGGAACGCTGCCGGCCGACCCCGAGGCGGCCTGGCGTTACCTCGAGGCGCACCCCGAACTGCTTTCCCAGTGACGGCGATCCGCCGCTGGCCCTGGCCGTTCTTGCTGCTGCTGGTTGGGGCGCTGCTCGCCACCGCGCGCGTCGTGCCGGCCTTTAGCGTGAGCCCGAGCTTGGTCCTGGTGGTCTTCCTGCCACCGCTCCTGTTCGACGCCGGATTCTCGATGCGAATCTCGGCCGTCCGCCGCGAGCTGTCCTGGATCCTGCTGCTGGGTGTGGCCGGTGCGGTGCTGACCGCGGGCATCGTCTTCGGGCTACTCCGGGCGGCCGGCTTACCCTCGGCCGAAGCGCTGCTGCTGGCGGCCATCCTGGCGGCAACCGATCCGGTCTCCGTTTTCGCCGCGCTGCGCCGGCTGCACACGCCGGAGCGGCTGCGGGTCGCGCTCGAGGGTGAGAGCCTTGTCAATGACGGGGTCGCCGTCGTGCTTTTCGTGGTCGCGCTCGCGGTGGTCGAGCGTCACGTGCTCGATGCGCCCGGTGTCGTCGGCCTCTTCCTCTGGCTCACGGGCGGCGGCCTCGCGGTCGGAGCCGGCGTCGGATTGCTTACCCGCCGGCTGCTCGGGATCGTGTCTCGTCCCGTTCAGATCGCCGTCACGGTCGCCGCCGCCTACGCCGCGTACCTGCTCGCCGAATGGATCGGGGCCAGCGGCTTGCTAGCAGTGATCGCCACGTCGCTGCTCCTGGGATCGGCCTATCAGCCAACGACTCACCACCAGGTTCATCGCTTCTGGCGCTCGCTCGGCTTTGCCATGTCGAGCGTTGTGTTTTTGCTGGTGGGCCTGCAGGTCCGCATCGACCAGGTGGTTGGGGCCGGTGGCCGCTTGCTGCTGCTCGCCGCTATCGTGCTGCTGGCGCGCGCCCTGATGGTGACGCTGGTCACGCTCTCCCGCAGCGATCTCTGGCCCTGGTCGTGGCGTTTCGCTCTGGTCTGGGCCGGGATGCGTGGCGCGCTGGCCCTGGCGCTCGCCCTCGGCGTGCCGGCGGAGGTCGCCGGCCACGACGCCATCCTGGTCCTCGTCTTCGGCTTTGTCTTCCTCTCGCTAGTTGTTCAAGGTCTTTCCACAGGCCCTGTATTCGAGGTGCTGGGGATATCGCGACAGACAGCTGTCACGACGGCTCGTTAGGCTGATGCTCTGTTAAAATCTGCGGCGCCACGGACGCGTCGGAGCAGGCTCGACGCGACCCAAGGCTCGCGGGGAATAGGGGAAGCATGCTGCTCAGTCTTCGGCTGCTCCGGCGGATCGCTCGGGAGCTGCCTCGTTACGGAAAGCTGACCTACTGTCTCTATCGGGATCCGCGCGTTCCCCAGCGCAACAAGCTGGCGCTCGCGGCCGCGATGGCGCTGATCCTCAATCCGGTTGTCGATGTCCCCTTGCGCTTGCCCATCTTCGGCGAGATGGACGCGGTGGCCCTGACCGTGCTTGCGGTCCGACTGTTCGTCGAAAAGGCACCCAAGGAGGTGGTCGCCGAGCATCAGGAGCGGATCACCCTCGGAACCAGCGTGTTCGACCAGGATTTGCGGCGCAGCCGCGAGGGCCTGCGGGCGCGTCTCAACGACCTGCGTGGCCGTGGCCTGGCAGTCGTCCAGGCGCGGCGGGGTGCCGTATGAAGGTTGTCCTGATCGAGGATGTGAAAGGGACGGGCAAGGCCGGCGAGACCAAAGACGTCGCCGACGGCTTCGCCCGCAACTTCCTGATCCCTCGCAAGCTGGCCCAACCCGCGACCCGCGGTGCGCAGCAGCAGGTCGAGCGGGAAAAGGCCACATCCGTCCAGCGCGAGCAGCGCGAGTTGGCCGACGTGAAGGCCCTGGCGGCGCGCCTCGAGACGGCCCAGGTGGTGTTGAAACTGCGAAGCGGGAAGGATGGCAAGTTGTTTGGTGCGGTAACGAATGCCGACGTGGCGGCCGCCCTCAAGCAACAGCACGGGATCACGCTCGACCGCCGGAAGATCGAGTTCGAGGCGCCGGTGAAGGCCATGGGGCCTGGCACGGCGCACGTCAAGCTCCACCGTGAGGTCACCGCCCGGATCCCGCTGATGGTCACCTCCGCTTGACGGTTGACCTGAGACGCTCGCCGGCGCCGCCGGCAACCGGCGGCCGGGTG
The DNA here is from genome assembly GCA_005882525.1 of Chloroflexota bacterium. GTDB lineage: Bacteria > Chloroflexota > Dormibacteria > CF-121 > CF-121 > CF-13. Next base: position 43,540 of record VBGO01000075.1, on the reverse strand, counting down.
CCGCCCCACAACCTGGAGGCGGAAGCGTCGGTGCTTGGTTCGCTGATGCTCGATCGCAACGCGGTCGTGCGGGTGGCGGACTTCCTGCGGCCCGAGGACTTCTACCTCGACCACCATGCCCAGGTTTTCCGGGCGGCGCTGAACCTTTACGACCGTGCCGATCCGATCGACCTGCTGACGCTCGCCGCGGAGCTGGAGAAGATGCTGGTCCTCGAGCGTATCGGCGGCCAGGCATTCCTCGCGGAGCTGGAGAGTGGCGTGCCGACGGCGGCCAACGTCGAGTACTACGGCCACCTCGTCGAGGAGGCCGCCACCAAGAGAAAGTTGATCAGTGCCGGCGGACGGATCACGGCGCTGGGCTTCGATGACAGCACGCCCGCGAGCCAGGCACTCGATACCGCGGAAGGCGTCATCTTCAACATCGCGGAAGGCCGCATCACCCAGGACTTCGTCGCGCTCAAAGACATTCTCAAGACCACCTGGGACCAGATCGAGCAGATCCACAAGGATCAGTCAGTTATTTCGGGCGTACCCAGTGGTTTCAATGACCTTGATGCGAAGACCGGCGGCTTCCAGAAGTCCGACCTGATCATCATTGCCGCAAGGCCGGGCGTAGGAAAGTGCCTAATTTGGAGCACGCTCGTCGACGATCCGGAAACGGGTGCCAGGCTAACGATCGAAGAATTCGTGAGACAACGGAAGGCTTCGGTTTTTGGGCTTTCACCCCACGGTCGGATCGAGCCGCGTCAGATCGGCGCGTGGGTCGACAGCGGTGTGCAACCGTGTTTTGCGGTCACGACGCAAACGGGAAGGCGAGTCGAAGTCACTGGACATCATCCGTTTCTGACCGTATCCGGCTGGCAGCCTCTGCACGACCTCGTGATCGGAGATACGATCGCCGTTCCGCGGCGCCTACCCGTGTTCGGCAAGGAAAGCGTGCCGGCTCCGCTGGCTCGCCTGCTCGGCTACTTCGTTGGTGACGGAGGGCTTTCCGGGACGGCTCCCGACTTTACCAACGTAGATGCCGAAATAGTGGCCGACTTCAAGGATGCCATCGCGTCCCATTTTCCAACCTGCCATGTGAGACAGCATGGGCCTCACTATGTTGTTGCGGGTTTTCATAAGCTTCTCGGTCCATATTCGTGGCAGCCGAATCCTGTCATTCGTTGGCTGAAGGAATTTAGCCTCTGGGGAAAGAAGTCTGAGGTGAAGCGTTTCCCCGATGCAGCGTGGCGATGGGATAAAGAGACGCTTCGTGAATTCATTCGAGGCTTGATGTCGTGCGATGGCAGCATCTTCCGAACGCAGAATGGCCGGCCTCGGATTGAATTCGCTGTTGCCTCAGAAGGGCTGGCGAAGGATATGCATCATGCGTTTGTGCGTTTTGGCATCGTGTCGCGGTTCTACCGAAAGTCCGAACGGTGTTGGCGGGTGCAAGTAACTGACTCTGAGTCGGTCGCAACCTATCAAAGCGAAATCGGTTGGATCGGTGAAAAGGTTGCCCGGTTCCCGTCAGATCTTCCTATGTTTCGTCGCAACACCGGCCATCTCCCACTTGTCGTCTGGAAAATGGTGGGTCAGGCGGCCGCGATGCAGGGGCTTGGCTGGTCCAAGCTGGCGGTCCTCTCGGGAGAAAGAGCCAGTACATCGAAATTCGAAACCTATAACCCGAGGACGAATCACGGCCTCTCACAGCGACGGCTCGGAATTTTCAATGAGGTTCTCGAGGATTGGTGGCTGAGTGAGCTCGCCAATCCAGAAGTCTACTGGGATCGGATCGTCTCGATCGAGCCGATTGGCGAACACCAGGTCTATGATCTCGCCGTCCCATCGGGCGCGAATTTCATCGCCGAGGACGTGCTCGTCCATAACACGTCCCTGACTCTCAATATCGCGCAGCACGCCTCGATCCAGTACAAGGTTCCGGTCGCCATCTTCTCGCTCGAGATGTCCGAGCAGCAGCTGGTGACGCGGCTGCTGTGCAGTGAAGCCTCGGTCGATTCGTATCGACTGCGAACCGGGCTCCTCAAGGATGCCGAGTGGCCGCGCATCGCCCAGGCGATGGGTGCGCTGTCCGAAGCGCAGATTTACATCGATGACTCGCCGAACGTCTCGGTGATGGAGATGCGCACCAAGGCCCGTCGGCTGAAGTCGGCGAATAACCTCGGTCTGATCATCGTGGATTATCTTCAGCTGATGCAGGGGCGCAATCAGGAAAACCGTGTTCAGGAAGTTTCGGACATCTCGCGATCGTTGAAAAGTCTCGCTCGCGAGTTACAGATTCCCGTCATCGCGTGCTCGCAACTCAGCCGCGAACCCGAAAAACGACTCGATCACCGTCCGCAACTCTCGGATCTTCGTGAGTCCGGGACCCTCGAGCAAGACAGTGACCTCGTCCTGTTTATTTATCGCGAGCGTTTCTACAACGACAACGTCGCTGAGGACAAGCGCAACATCGCCGAGATCATCATCGCCAAGCACCGCAACGGCCCGACCGGAAAGCTCGAGCTGCTCTTCATCGACGAGCAGACGAAGTTCGCCAACCTCGACCACAGACGCGGGAGCTAAGCCATGGTCACCATCCTCGTAGGCGGCCAGTGGGGCGACGAGGGGAAGGGCAAGATCATCGATCTGCTCTCCGAACGAGCGGACATGGTGATCCGCTCGCAGGGTGGCAACAATGCCGGTCACACCGTCGTCAATGCCGGCCAGGAGTTCCGCTTCCACCTAATTCCCTCGGGCATCCTCTATCCGAATACCACCTGCGTCATCGGCAACGGCGTGGTGCTCGACCCGCGAGTGTTGCTCGAAGAGATGGCCCAGGTGCAGTCGCGGGGGATCAGCACCGACCGGCTGGTCATTTCGGACCGTGCCCACGTGATCATGCCCTGGCATCCGGTGTTGGACAAGCTCGAGGAGGAGCAGCGCGGCGATGACCGGCTCGGCACTACCTGGCGAGGCATCGGTCCCGCCTACGCCGACAAGATTCGGCGAATCGGCTTTCGCGCCGGCGACCTCCAGAAGCCACGCTTCCTGCAGAAGAAGCTGGGCTTCGTCCTCAACAAGATCAAGAACCCGATCCTGCAGGAGCTCTACCACGTGCCGCCGCTCGACCCGGAGGCGGTCCTCGAGGAGTACACCGGGTACGGCGAGCGGCTCGGCCCCTACATCAAGGACATCTTTCCGATCGTTCAACAGGCGCTGGCGCGCGGCGACCGGATCCTGCTCGAAGGCGCTCAAGGGAGCATGCTGGACCTCGACTTCGGCACCTATCCGTACGTGACATCATCGTCGCCTACCGCCGGTGGCGCGCTGACCGGTTCCGGAATTCCGCCGACCGCGGTCGACCTGACGATGGGCGTCATGAAGGCCTACACGACGCGGGTCGGCTATGGGCCGATGCCGACCGAGCTCGTCGACGCGCTGGGCGAGCAGATCCGAAAGATCGGCGTCGAGTACGGCACGACTACCGGACGGCCCCGACGGGTGGGGTGGTTCGATGCGGTGGTCGCCCGCTACAGCGTCGCCCTCAACGGCATCCGCTCGATTGCGTTGACCAAGCTCGATGTACTCGACCAGCTCGATCCGATTCGGATCTGTACCGGCTACTTGAGCAAGGGCGAGCTGCAGGCCTATCCGATGTCCAACATCAGCCACCTCAAGCACTGCGAGCCCGTCTACGAGACGATGCCGGGCTGGCGCTCCTCGATCGCGGATATCCGCCGGCCCGAGGACCTGCCGAAGGCGGCCCGCCGCTACATCGATCGGCTCAGCGAGCTGTGCGGGGCCCCGATCGATATCGTGTCAGTCGGTCCCTCCCGCGACCAGACGATCTGGATGCAGGGCGGCCCGTCCCGGTTATCGGTGCGTCAGCGCGAACACGAGCCCAGCCACCCCTAGGTACCAGAGCAGGGACACTGAGCTCAGTAGCAGCTTGGTGCGGCGACTGATGGAGGCGCCGTTCCAGGTGAGCCAGAGCCCGACCGGGTTGAGGAGCAGCAGCGCCGCCAGGCGGACCACCGGACTCTGCAGCCCACCGCGCAGCGGCCCGCGGCGGGTCGCCGCGCTCCGCATCTGCCGCACCATCTCATTGGGGTCCCCCTGGTTGTCAAAGGCGCGGACCGGGCGGGGACTGGCCGCTCGGCTGTAGGCCGTGGAGACCGGCGACGTCGCCAACACTGGCTGCCGGGCTTCGGTCCGTACGGGGGCCCATAGCCGGTGCGGGTCAGGATCACCGGACTCGACGGCCAGGGTGCGAAGCGGTGCCCGGCGGCTCGCCGCCGTCGCGCGCTTGCGCCTGATGGCCTGAACCCGCAACACGACCGTCACCACCGCACTGGCCAGCAGTAGCCCCTGCCAGGCCGCCTGCTGACCCTCTCCATACCAGCGGAGGATCATGGTGGCCACCCCGGCGGCCGCCCCGAACACGAAGGTAAATCGCTCCGGGAGCAGGACGCGGCGCCGGTCGGCGGCGATGTAGCCCGCCAGGAAGAGCGACGGGCCGGAGGCTAACTGGAACCCCACGTCGGAGCGGATCGCGGCCGCCGTTGCCGCGATGCCGAACAGGAATCCGATGACCACGCCCAGGGAAATCTTCCGCGTGTACCAGAGGTAGGTGACGCCGATCAGCACGGCACCCGCGGAGGTCACCGCGATCGGTCCGGGGACGTTGCCAAAGTAAAGCTTGACCGGATCGATGACGATCTGGAGCTTGTACCAGAGCAGCAGCGGGTCGTCCAGCCGGTGGCTGTCGAAGGGATTGGTGAATCCAATTCCGAGCTGCCGCTGGATCACGAACAAGATTCCGAAGACGATCAGGGCCGGGTGCAGCATCACGCGCTGCAGCTGCGGCCAGAGGATGGTGTCGATGACGATGAACAGGATCACCATCGATGCGGCGATCCAGGCCGGCGTCCGCGGTGAGAAGAAGCAGGCGATCAGGATGCTGGCCACCAGCGGATGGGTTGCCTTGAAGCCCACCCAGGCAGGCAGTCCGATCGTCAAACGAGCCAGTTGCAGCGCGAGCAGGCAGACGATGCCGGAAAGAAACGAGATCGCAAACAAGAGGAGGGCGTCCTGCAGGAAGAAGACGATCCCGGCGATGACCAGCGGCAACAGCGCGAGCGCGTAGCCGAGGTCGTAGGTGAGCTGCTCCGGCTGGACCAGGAGCAGCTGCGGGACACCATGCAGCGCTCGCCAGAGCTGTCGCACGTCGAGCATTGTAGTCGAGCTTCCGGCGAATTACCCTCCCGGCTGGACGCTCCGTCCAAAATGCCGTCGGGAGGCCCAAGAGTGTCTGCTATCCTTACTCCGTTTTTCCGGGCACCCGCGTGAAATCTACGCGCCGCATCGCTCTGCTTACGCCCATCACGCTGGCCGCCGGGTTGCTCCTCACCGTTGTCGCCGCATCCGCGGCGGACACGCGCTGGACGTCAACCGGTGCCCAGCAGCCGGGCTCAGCGGATCGTCCTGTCTGGTCGATCGCGGTCTCGCCGGCGCACCCCGCGGTCTTGCTGGCCGCCACCCAGGGCCGCGGCGTCTTGCGGAGCGCGGACTCCGGCACCACCTGGAGCTCGGTGATCGCCGGCATGGAGGGCGCGTGGGTGGTGCGCTTCGATCCGCTGCAGCCCGCCAGCGCCTACGCCGGAACGCAGACCGCCGGCCTCTACAAGTCCGTCGACGAAGGCAAGACATGGACCGCGCAGAACCAGGGCATGAGCGACCTGGATGTTCGGTCGATCGACCTTGACACCGGGCTCGTCGTCGCCGGTACCGCCCGGGGCGTGTACTACTCGATCGACGGCGCCGGCAGCTGGCATCTCCTCGGTCTCGATGGCCTGGATATCTCGGCGGTGGCGGTGCTGACAAAAGCCACCGGCGTCACGCTTTTTGCGGGTGCCGACAACGGCTCCGCCGGGTCCGGCTACCTGCTCAAGTCGGAGGGACTCGGTGGTAGCTGGGCAGTGGTCAAAGGCAACTTTCCCGCCGACGCCGTGGTCGCCTCCCTCGCGGTCGGCTCGGCCCCGTCGGGTGGGACTGAGCGCCCGGTGCTGGCCGGCACCTCGCAAGGGCTCTTCCGCAGCGACGATCGCGGCGTGACCTGGAGCCCGCTGAGCGGATTACCCACGACGGACTTCAACCTTGCGCTCTTCAACCCGGCCAACCCGGACCAGATCTACGTCGGGAGCGATGGCGACCAGGGGAACGGCGGCGTTTTCCGGTCGCTGGATCGGGGCGCCAGCTGGAGCACGCTTGGCGCTGGCCTTCCGATCAAGCCACGGATCACGGCGCTCGCGCTGCAGCCGTTGAACCCGGTACAGCTGGTCACGGCGGCCTGGAGCCCCACGGACGGCTCGGCTGGTGCCTATCGAATCCAGGACCCCGCCGCCACCGTGGCGGGGGCGACCCCCGGCGGGGCACCGTCGGCGACCAGCCATGCCCCGGCTTCGCCTCGGGCCAGCGCGGTGCCGGCGCCGGTCCGGCGTCCGACCGGCGGGCCCTCCTATGCCCCCTACGCCGTGGCATTGACGGCCCTGCTGGCGCTCGCCGCCGTGATCCTGCTGCGCCGCTGGCGGCTGCGGCGTGAGGACGACCGCGCCTACCGTCCGTGACCGGCTGTCACAGGGAGGCGGGCACCGTTAACCAACCCTTCACCGGTTCAGGCTGGCGGTCGGGGACCGGCAACGCTACCCTCTCTTCTACAGTCCGCCGAAGGCGGGCTGAGGAGGTCGATCGCGCCTGCTCACCACCCGGTCGAGACGAACCTTGAGCGTCGATTCGGCCGAGGCGACGCTGCGCACGCTGGGACTTAAGCTGCCCGACCCGCCGAAGGCGCTGGCGTCCTACGTACCGGTGCAGCAAGTTGGCGAGCTGCTCTATACGTCGGGGGTGCTACCGAGCTGGAACGGTGAGGTCCAATTCCACGGGGTGGTGGGGGGCGATGTCAGCCTCAAGGATGCCAGCCGGGCAGCGGAGATCTGCGCGCTGAACATCATGGCGCTCATCCGCCAGCATGCGGGGTCGCTCGACCAGGTCGAGCAATTCATCCAGCTGAGCGGCTTCGTTCGCTCGGCGGCCGGCTTCGAGGAGCAGCCAAAGGTCCTCAACGGTGCCTCGGACCTCATCTTCAAAGTGTTCGGCGAGCGCGGGCGGCACACCCGACAGGCGCTGGGGACCAGCGAGTTGCCGCTCGGCGTCCCGGTCGAGATCTCGGCGATCATCCGCCTGAAGGGCTAAGCCGCCAGCGGCAGCCAGGCGGTGAAGGTCGCCCCCTTGCCGGGCTCGCTGGCCGCCTCCATCGTGCCCTGGTGCGCTTCGACGATCGACTTGGCGATGGCCAGGCCCAGCCCCGAGCCCCCCGTCGACCGGTCGCGCGCCTTCTCGCCGCGGTAGAAGCGCTCGAAGATGTGGGGCAGGTCCTGCCGCGAGATCCCGGGGCCCGTATCCTGCAGCCGGATGGCGGCGCGTCCGTCGGTCTCGAACACGCTCCAGCGCTGCTCCGCCCCGGGGGCGTACTTGAGAGCATTCTGGGCCAGATTGGTCACCACCTGCTTGAGTGCCTCCGGGTCCGCCCGCACCGTCACCCCGGCCTGGAGGTCGCGCGATTCCGCCGCCCCCTTGTCGGCCAGGCTCAATTCGTCGAGCGCCTGGTTGAGAAACCGGTCGAGCACCACTGGCTGGCGGCTGGGCGCCTTGCCCGATTCGAAGCGGGTGAGCGTCAGCAAGTCGTTGACCAGCCGGGTCATCCGGGTGCTTTCCTGCTGCATGGCGGCGAGGGACGACTGGAGGGTCTCCGGATCGACCACGGTGCGCCGGGCGAGTACGTCGATGTAGCCGGCGATCGAGGTCAGCGGGGTGCGAAGCTCGTGCGAGGCATCCGCCACGAAATGGCGCATCTGCGCTTCCGACTGCCGGCGGACTTCGAAGGCCTGCTCGATGCCCGCGGCCATCTGGTTGAAGGCGACCGCCAGCTTGCCGATTTCATCGCCGGTCTTCGGCACCGGCACCCGCTGCTTGTAATCGCCGGCCGCCAGCGCCCCGGCCGTCGCGGCCATCTGCTCCAGCGGACCGAGCGCCCGGCCAACGATCAGCGGGCTCAACAGTCCGGCGATCAGGAGGACGAGCAATGATCCAATGATGGCGAGCTCGCGGTCGGCCCGCAGCGTCTGGTCGATCTCCGAGGTGGGGATGGCCAGCTGAGCGAGCCCCAGCGGCCGCGTTCCGTTCCTGATCACATTGAGCACCACCAGGTAGTTCGTCGTGCCATCGTTGCCGCTGGCGACGTAGTACGTCTTCCCCTTTCCCTGGACGGCGTCGATATACGCCTGGTTTGTCAGGGTCGGAACCTCGTCGGTGCCGAGGCTGGCGGCAGCCCACGCCACCCGGCCGCCGTTCAGATCGAAGATGGCGGCGGACGTATTCCGCGAACGCAGCTCGTTGCTGAACTGCTGGGAGAGGATGACGGCGCGCAGCGCGGCGGCCGGCCGGCTGGCGTTGGCCTTGTGGAAGGCCCCAAAGACGGCGGTGTACTCGCTGGCGAGCACGTCGGCATTGGTCCGAAAGAGGACCTCGCGCGCGGCAAAGTACTGGGCGACGCCGCCCAGCAGGAGCAGGCCGGCAAGCAGGCTCAGGTAGAGAAGGGTGAGCCGCCAGCGGAGCGATCGGAATCGAGCCACGGCTAGCCGCGCCGGTCGCGGCGCGACCTCCCGCTCATGCCTTGATCCGGTAGCCGACTCCCCTCACGGTCTGGATCAACTGGTGCTGCCCATCGCCGAGTTTCTGCCGGAGGTAGCGGATGTAGACCTCGACGTTGTTGGCGTCGCCGAAGAAGTTGTAGCCCCAGACCTGATCGAGGATGCGGTCCCGGGGCAACACCTGGTTCGGATGCATCATCAGCAGCCGCAAGAGGTCGAATTCGCGGGCCGAGAGCTCGATCGGGCGCCCGTCCCGCCGCACCTCATGGGTGGCTTCATCCATCGCGACGTCCTGCACCTGGAGCTGCGGGCCGGCCGCCGGATTCCGGCGGCGCATGACGGCCCGAATTCGGGCCAGCAGCTCACCGAAGTCGAAGGGCTTGACCAGGTAATCGTCGGCGCCGACCTCCAGGCCCTTGATCCGGTCCTGAACCTCGTCTTTGGCCGAAAGGATGATGATGCCGGTGTCCTTGTTGCCCCGGATCGCTTCCGCGACCGCCAGTCCGTCCAGCTTGGGCATCATGATGTCGAGGACGACCACGTGCGGCCGGAACTCGCTGATCAGGCGAAGGGCCGCCTGGCCGTCCGGTGCGGTCTGTACCTGGAAGCCCTCGTACTGCAAGCCGAGCCGGATGAAGTCGACGATCGACCGTTCGTCATCCACGACGAGCACCCGCGGGCTGCGGGAGGCCGTAACCTCGGGAGCCGTCTCCGCCATTTGAGCCTCAATATAACGGCGGTTTTGGCGAAATCCCATCTTCTCGACCGCTTCTCAGCTGGCTCTCAGCAACGATCTTGACGCGGGCCTTCAGTAAGCTTTTTCGGTGCAGCCGGCTGACGCCCCTCAGCGGCCAACCGCAGCCCGCCGGCGCGCCTGGCTCCTCCCGTCCCTGGTCGGCGCGTACCTGGCGGTGGTGACCCTGTTCATGGTCTTTGTCCTTCACCTCTCGGTATCGCCGGAGCGGCTGCTTCTGCTGATGCTGATTGCCGCACTGGTCCTCGGCCGGGCCAGGCTCTTTCTCGCTGACTGGATTCCGTTCCTGGTCCTCTTCCTCTCCTATGAGTACCTTCGCGGCCTCGGCGGCAAGCTCGGGATGCCGATTCACGACGTCACCTCCCTGGAGCGGCTGATCAGCTTCGGGCAGGTGCCGACGGTGCTGCTCCAGCAGGCGTTCTACCACGCTGGTCAGGTGACCTGGTACGACATCGCCGGCACGATGTTCTATTTCCTGCACTTCGCCTTTCCGCTGGGGCTGGGGTACCTGTTCTGGATCGTCGACCGGCGGACCTTTTTACGATTCTCGCGAACGCTGATCGCGATGTCGTTCGCCGCCTTCGTCTTTTACCTCTTGCTGCCCGTCGCCCCACCCTGGAAAGCCGTTCCCGGTGTGGTCAAGATCATCGACCACACATTGCCGAGCTTCACCGACCTGCCCGGGGTTTCGGTGCCGGCCACCGTCTACCACTGGCTCACGCCCAACCAGTACGCGGCGATGCCATCGCTCCATGCCGCCTATCCCTTCCTGGGCGCGCTCTTTGCCCTGCGGCTGTGGGGTCGCCGGGCGTGGCCGGCGCTCGCCTATACCGCCGGCGTCTGGCTGAGCATTGTTTACCTGGGCGAGCACTACATCGTCGACATCATCGGCGGCGTCATCTTCGCCCTGGCGGCCTTCTTCGGCGAAGAGTGGTTCACCCAGGTCTGGCGGCGCCGGCGAGCGCGACGCGACGAGGCAGAGCTGGCTACGAGTGCCAGATCTTCTTCATGATGGCGCGCGCCAGCTTGTCCGGGTCGTGGTGGGTCGAGATCCGCGGATTGACGACGTCCACCAGCACGGCATGGATGCTGCGCTGGCTCACGGTTGCCGGATCGTAAACGACCCGCTTGATGTCGGCTGCCTGGGCCGAGACGGGAAGCGGGAAGTTGTTGTTGCTGTTGACGACGATGAAGTCGAAGATGTTCGTCCCCAGGTGGCCCTCGATCGCCTTGAGATGATCGCTGACCCGGAATGCGTCCGTCTCGCCCGGCTGGGTGGCGACGTTGCAGATGAAGACCTTGATCGCCGGCGAGGCTTTGAGCGCCTCGGCCATCCCGTCGACGACGAGGTTGGGCAGGATGCTGGTATAGAGGCTGCCCGGGCCGACCGTGATCAATTCGGCGTTGAGGATGGCCTCCTCCGCCTCGGGGTTGATGGTGGGCTCCGGCTCGAGGAACACCCGCTTGATGGCAGTCGCGACCGCGACGGTCCCATCGCCCTCACCGTTGGCGTGCGGAATGCTCGACTCGCCGACCCGGGTCTGGCCGTCCGCCATCTCGGCCATCAGGGTCACGTCGCGCAACGTCGACGGCACGATCTGTCCTCGGACGGCGAGGACCCGCCCGGACTCCCGGATGGCATGCTCGAAGTCGCCGGTGATCTCGGCCATCGCCATGATGAAGAGGTTGCCGAAGGAGTGCCCGTTCAGGCTGCCCTCTTTGAAGCGGTGCTGGAAGAGGGTCGTCATCAGCGGCTCGACGTCGGCCAGGGCGGTGATGCACTGCCGGAAGTCGCCGGGTGGCAGGATCCGGTATTCCTGGCGGAGCCGTCCCGAGCTGCCGCCGTCGTCCGCTACGGTCACGATCGCGGTCAGGTTGCCGGTATATTTCTTGAGCCCGCGGAGCAGGGTCGAGAGGCCGGTGCCGCCGCCCAGCGCCACCACCCGGGGGCCCTTCTGGAGGAAGCGGAAGTTGTAGATGATCTCCGAGAGCGCCCGGTCTCGGCCCGGCAGGAACGGGCCGAGCACTGACTGGGTGAGCTTGTAAAGGGCAAAACCGATGAGGCCGAATCCGAGGAGGCCGAATAGCGCAGCTCGGTAGCCGCGGGGAATGAATTGGAGCGTTAGCGGGCCCACGAACTTGGGGAAGGAGCCGTACTGGTAGAAATCGCGCAGGACGTAGCCGATCCCCAGGCTGATGATTACCATGCCCAGGATCAGGAGGCCAAGCCATCGTTTAACGTGGAGACCGGGGGTGAACCAGCGCACCACCCGGGGGTTCATACGTAAGGGTGCCACCGGCGCCCCAAGCTTAGCACAGCATTTTTGGAACTCCTTTTTCTCACTTTTCGTTACATCCAAAAGGCCCTATGCCGGTCGCCGGAACCCGGCATATAATCGAGCCAGGTCCCGGAAAGTGAATTCGGGCCCAGTTCACGCGGCCTGTTCGCAAGGCAAAAGGAGGTCGTCTCTCGATGGCGATCAAAGCAGAGGGCGTCACTCGCACGACTGAGGCCCGACGGAAAGAGCAGGCGCAGTACTGGGTCTACCTCGACGGGGAGTACAAGCGCTACGGTGACGCTCGCCTGGGCCTGATGACCCACGCTCTCCACTACGGCACCGGGGTCTTCGAGGGCATCCGCGGCTACTGGAGCCCGGAGCACGAGCAGCTCTTCATCCTCAAGCTGCGGGAGCATTACCGCCGGATGCAGAATTCCGTGAAGGTGTTAAAGCTCAAGATTCCGATCTCCCTCGACGAGCTCTGTACCACCAGCGTCGAGCTCATCCGGCGCAACAACTTCCGTCAGGACGTTTACATCCGACCGCTCGCTTTCAAGAGCTCCGAGGAGATCGGCGTCCGGCTTCACAACCTCAAGGATTCGTTCGCGATCTACGTCACCCCCTTCGGCAATTACGTCGACATCGAGCGCGGCATCCGCTGCATGGTGTCGAGCTGGCGGCGAGTCGACGACAATGCGGCGCCCGCTCGGGCCAAGATCACCGGCATCTACGTCAACTCCGCCCTGGCCAAGACCGAGGCGATGGAAAACGGCTTCGACGAGGCGATCATGCTGACCCACGAGGGCCATGTCTGCGAAGGCAGCGCGGAGAATATCTTCCTGATCCGCGACGGCAAGGTCCTTACCCCGCCCACCTCGGACAACATCCTGGAGGGCTTGACCCGGCTCGCGATGATGGAGCTGCTGCGCAACGAGCTCGACATGGAGGTTGTGGAACGGTCCATCGACCGCTCCGAACTGTACGTGGCCGATGAGATCTTCCTCTGCGGCACGGGCGCCCAGATCTCGCCCGTGGTCGATGTCGATCGCCGGCCGATCGGCGACGGCCAGGTGGGCCCCGTGGTCGAGCGGCTGCAAAAGCTCTACTTCGAGATCGTCCGCGGACGCAACGCAAAGTTCAGCCACTGGTTGACACCCGTCTACTGACGGCCGCCGGCGGGATGCCGGCGGTGCGCTGATGCGCATCGTCATCGCGCCCAACGCGTTCAAGGGTTCGCTCTCCGCGCTCGAGGCCGCCGACGCGATTGGCGAGGGCGTTCGGCTCGCTGCGCCGGATGCGACCCTGGTGCTGGTCCCGATCGCGGACGGTGGAGACGGCACCGCCGATGCGCTGGTCGCGGCGACGCACGGAGACCGATGCACGCTTCGCGTGCGCGGGCCGCTAGGTGATCCCGTCGAGGCCGGCTACGGACTGATCGACGGCCGCTCGACCGCCGTCATTGAAATGGCGAAGGCGGCCGGGCTGGCGCTCGTACCGCCGGAGCGGCGGGACCCTCGGGTCACCACCACCTACGGCGTCGGCGAGCTATTGCAGCGCGCCTATGAGGGTGGGGCGCGTCACTTCATCGTCGGCATCGGGGGCAGCGCCACCAACGACGGCGGTGCCGGGATGGCGCAGGCGCTCGGCTACCACCTGCTCGATGGCAACGGCCAAGACTTATCTCCGGGCGGGCTGGCCCTGACGCGGTTGGCGCGGATCGACGTCGGAGGCGTGCACGCCAACTGGAAGGAGACCAGGGTCGAGGTCGCCTGCGACGTGACGAATCCGCTCACCGGTCCGACTGGTGCGAGCGCGGTCTACGGACCTCAGAAAGGCGCGACCCCCGAGATGGTGGCGGAGCTCGACGCCGCGCTCAAGCATTTCGCCGAGGTCATCCGCCACGATCTCGGGGTGGACGTCGAGCAGCTCCCGGGCGCCGGGGCGGCGGGAGGTCTCGGTGCCGGGTTGGTGGCCTTCACCGGGGCAAAACTTCGACCAGGGGCGGAGATGGTGATGGAGGCGCTCCATCTCGACGAGCGGCTCAAGGGGGCCGACCTGGTGATCACCGGGGAGGGCCGCCTCGATTCCCAAACTGCCCGCTTCGGCAAGGGGCCGGCGGCCGTCGCCCGGCATGCCCGTAACGCCGGCATCCCGGTGGTCGCCATCGGTGGCAGCGTTGCGGATGAAACCGACCTCCGCCTGCTCTTCGATGGGCTGGAGGCAACCGTCGTCGAGCCCGGTTCGCTCGATGAGGCGCTGGCGCAGGCCGGGCCACTGCTGGTGCGGGCCGCGTCCCGCCTGATGCGGCTGCTGCTAACCGGCCGCCGCCTGGCCTAGCGCCGCCGGAGGGCTAACATCGGGCTATGCCACACCGGCACGACGACGAGTACGTTCACCGTCATGACTTTGGCGCCGATTCGCATGTCCACCGGCTGGTCGAGGTGATCGAGCATGCGCACGGGGCGCACGGCGAAGACCCTCACGGTCACACGCACATCGTCATGACCGACAGGTCCGAGCGCACCGACGGGGGCGCAGACCACCGCCATCGACTAAAAGAACCGTTCGAGCACGATCACCGGTCAAAGTCTCAAGGCCACCGTCACCGCCTGGGCGATCTCGAGCACGAGGCGGCGGACCGCCACTGGCATCCCGTGGCCATAACGGAAATCGAGCTGGTCATCGAGCCACGCCAGCCCTGAGCTACTGAACGTCGAACTCGTTGCCGTCGGGGTCGAACATGTTGACGAAGTACTCGCCCCGCTCCTCGATGGTGCGTGCCTGGCGTGCGCCCAATTGCACCAGCCGGGCGACTTCCCCATCGATGCGGCCTCGCCTCTCGCCGTGGGGCGCACTTCTCGGTCCGCCGACGTTCAGGTCGAGATGGACCCGATTCTTGACGGTTTTCTTTTCGGGTACCCGCTGAAAAAAGATCCGCGGGCCGACCCCGTTCGGATCGACCACGGCGCTGGCCGAATTCCACTCGCTCTCGGGAATCCCCTGCGCCTTTAGGAAGTCGGGCCAGGAGGCAAAGCCCGCTGGTGGGTCCTGCTTTTTGTAGCCGAGCGCCGCGGCCCAGAAGGTGGCGAGTCTATCGGGGTCCGCGCAGTCGAAAACGATCTGAACGCTGGTGGCCACCGGGCCACTATAGCCACGCCGCTAGTGCTTGCGGTAGCCGCCCTGAACGCGCCCGTCCATGAAGGAGATCTTCGGGTGGCGCACCTTCGAGGTCAGGCGCCGGGTCACCACCGCGGTGTTCAGCTGGACCACCACGTCGTTGCGTTGCAGGTGCGGCGGGTTCGGGTAGCGTTCGGAACAGGGCGGGCAGGAGTCGAGGTGCTGGGCAACCATCTTCCGCTGCTCTCGCCTGAGCGTTCCGGGGGGGAAGTTATCGAGCAGGTAAGCGATCGTCGGGCAGCGCGTCTCTTCGGTCTGCGCCTTGCCCTCCATGAAGAGGTACTCTTCCTTGAAGCGGCGCCGGGCCCGATGGAGCAAGGTTTCGACCGCGCTCTCCGAGACCTTCATCTTCCGGGCAATGTTCGCGTAGCTCAAGCCTTGCAGCTCCCGAAGCGTCAGAACCAGGCGGTACTTCTCGGGTAAGCGTCGGGCGACGGACCAGACGGCGTCGCGCAGCTCACTGATCTCAAGCGCCACCTCCGGGCTCTTGCGGGCATCCCCATCCGGTACCTGGAGGACGGAGTCCTCATTTTCTTCGTCGTCGATCTCCTGCGCCTCGGGGAATTTCTTCCGCCGTCGGAGCTCGTCGTAGCAGAGGTTGGTGGCGATCCGGTGAATCCAGGCCGAGAAGTTGAAGCTGTCGTTGATGCGATGAATGGTGCGGAGGATCTGGAAGAAGGTCTCCTGGGTCAAGTCCTCGGCCAGCTGCCGGTCACGGAGCAGGCGGAAGGTCAGGCCATAGATCGCTTTGTGGTACCGCTTGAAGAGGGTGTCGAAGGCGGCCACGTCGCCGCCAAGGTAATCGCGGATGAGGTCGAGATCCGAGGGCCCCTTGGCAACTCGCGTCACTACCCTCAATACCACCCGGACTCGGCAAAATCGTTCGACGTGAGGTTCCTCCCGCCGAGTCGCGGGGCGAATCATAGCACCCGTTCTTGCGCTCGTTGCACGACTCTCCGACGCAATTTCCAACTTTGTCACACGGCCGCGATCTTTTCGCAGGAGTTCCGCGACCGGCTCGTTATAATGCCGCTGACGTCCACATCATGAGGGCCACAAATGGGCAGTCCGGGGGCTGGAAAAGCCACCACCGTCACCATCCGATTTCTTGACGACGAGATCATGGAGGGCCGCGTCGGGGCAATCAGCCTGGACCGGCCGAACATCGAGATGGAGATGTCCGATCAGGCCAGCAACAACGAGCGTGCCCTCATCCCCTTGCCCTCGATCAAGCGGATTACGCTCAGCGCGGGAGCGCCGACTCCCCAAGAGCAGGCGCGCGCCGAGCGGAAAGTCGCGATCCGCTTCCAGGATGGTGAGGTGCTGCTGGGCTACCTCGACGGCGAGCTCCAACACGCCAGCCATGGCGTCACCATGCGCCTGATGACGGTGGAGAAGGATCGGATCGAAACGCTGGGCATCCCCTATACCGCTCTCAAGGCGCTCTTTTACCTGAAGACCTGGGACACCAGGCCGCCGGAGTTCGACGGTGAGGAAGACCGGCATCTGAGCAAGCGACTTTCGTCGCCTCTCGTGGACCTGATCTCCGACATGGGTCAGCTGGACAAGCTTCGCAAGCGCGGAGCCATCACCGAGAGCGAATTCCAACGAAAGCGCCGCAAGATCCTCGATAACATCTAGAGCCGCGCTCGTTGCCCTGGCCGTGCTGCCCCTGGTGGGAGGCTGCAGCTCGCTGCCGTCGGTGCACGGCATCTCGCTGGGCACGGCCAGCCCGCAGCCGTCGCAGTACCGGCCCGAGCCCGCCCGCCACGAAGGCGGCACCCTGGTCGTGGGCGACTGGGAGAGCCCGACGAACTTCTCCCCGCTCTTCAACGAGGAAGTCCCGGCCGCCCAGGTGGACGCGCTGCTCTATGCCGGCCTGCTCCGATTGGATGCGAATCTGCAACCGGTTCCTGATCTGGTGGAGCGTGTGCCCACGCTGCAGAACGGCGACGTGACCTGGAACCGCGGCGCCGGCACGATGGACGTCACGTACCGGCTGCGGCCCGGATTGCGCTGGTCGGACGGCCAGCCACTGACGGTCGAGGATGTCGCGTTCACCTGGCGGCTGATCGTCAACCCCCGCGTGCCGGGCGTCCTCTCGCCTGACGGCTACGCGGCGATCTCCCGGCTGGATGTCCACGACCCGCAGCGCTTCACGCTGCATTTCGACCGCGTCTACCCCAAGTATCTGAACCTGTTTCCCGCGGTGCTGCCGCAGCACCGGCTCGCCGGCATCGCCCCCGAGCAGCTGGCCGGTGACGCCTTCTGGGCACGACCGGATGTTGTGAGTGGTCCCTTCAAGATTTCGGAACTCGTTCCAGACGATCACGTCACGCTGCTGCGCAACGATGCCTGGTCACAGGGGCGGGCGGGTCGCCGGCCGCACCTCGACAGCATCGTTTACAAGCTGTATCCCGAGCCCGGTCAGCTCCTGGATGCCGCCCGCGCCGGTCAAGTCGGGCTGGCCCTGGAGCTCCCGGATGATCAACTCGCCACCCTCACCAGGACTGGGCCCCTGACGCTGCACCGACGGTCGCAACTGGCGTATGAGCAGGTGACGTTCAACCAGGCCAGCCCCAACCCGCTAACCGGCCAGCCGCCGCCCTGGAAAAACGATCCCGCGCTGCTGCAGGCGCTGCGCATGGCGATCGACCGGCCGGGCATGATCAAGAAATTCTTCCGCGGCCTGGCGCAGCTCGCCGAGTCACCGATCCCGAGCGCGCTTACGTCCTATCACGATCCCGATGTTTCGCTCGACTACGACCTGGGGGCCGCCGGCAAACTGCTCGACAGCGATGGCTGGAGGATGGGGTCGGATGGGGTCCGCAGCAAGAATGGGCGGCGATTGGGCTTCCAGCTCGTGACGGCGCTGGGCAACCCGCTTCGCACGGCCGTCCGTGATCAGCTCGTTGTCGAGTGGCGGAAACTCGGCGCCGAGGTGAGCGCGACCGATGCGCACCCCAGCGAGCTGTTCACCGGCTACGCCCAGGGCGGCCTGCTGGAGCGCGGTCAGTTCGAGGCCGGATTATGGACCTGGAGCATCGGCCCGGACCCGGATGGCATCTATCCCCTCGAGTACTCATCGCAGATTCCGACCGACCAGAATCAGGGGCGGGGCTCCAACTTCGGCCGCTTCAACAACGCCGACCTCGATCGCAACCTGGACCGAGGCCGCGCGTCGCTGGTGACGGTCGAGCGGGCGCGGTCCTACGCCGCCTTCGAGCGCGCCTACGCCCGGCTGGGCTTCGAGCTACCGCTCTTCGAGCGCGGGCTCGTGGTGCTCGCCAGCCCCCACCTGCACAACCTGGCCCCCAACCCAGCGCCGGATACCACCCTCTGGAACGCGGCGGACTGGTGGGTCGACTGAAGCGGTGTTGTTAGACAACCTTAGAAAAGGGGATGTTTCGTTGACCCTTTTGGGAGACCGCCCGTAGAATGCTGCCCGATATCAGCGCTGGCAGATGGTGCGGGCGCTCGCCTCTCACTCCGCGCGCGCGGACCGTGAACACCCAAGGAGGTCGTATGACAGGGACCAGCCCGCGCCGGTGGAGGCTGTACGCGGTGACGGCCACCGTGCTGCTGGTGGCCTGCACGCCAACCGGTAACAACGCCAATTCATCGGTGAAGGCGGGCGGGAAGGTGACGGTGGCCTCCTGGCAGGAGCAGGACAGCTTGCTGGCCTGCAACATCACGGCCGCCGCCTCGCACGCCTGCGCCTACATCAACCCGGCGATGGAAGGGCTGCTCACTGTTAAGGCCAACCAGGATATCCCCAGAGATCCGAAGTTGTCCGACTACTGGGTCCCGGAGCTGGCAACCGAAGTCCCCACCCTGGAGAATGGCGACGTCAAGGTGAGTGGCGACAAGATGGACGTCACCTGGAAGCTCCGGCGCAGCGTCAAGTGGCACGACGGCGTCGCCTTCACCGCCAAGGATGTCAAGGCCACCTTCGAATTCTGGTGGCTGAAGTACCGTGACAAGAATCCCACGCCACTGGTTTCCACCAGCGGGTGGGACCAGGCCGATAGTGTCGATACCCCGGATGACTACACGGCAACGGTGCATTTCAAGAGTGTCTACGCGGCCTATCTCACCCTGGGAACCGGGCCCTACGGCATCCTTCCCGACCACCTGCTCCAGCAGGTCTGGGCCAAGACCGGCGACATCACCCATGACAAGGTGACGGTCAACATTCCCGGGGGCTACAACGGGTCCGACACGCTCGACAAGGTCATGGTCGGTACCGGCCCGTTCGTGTTCAAGGAGTGGGTGACCGGCGATCATCTCACGCTGGTTCGGAATCCTCACTGGTGGGGCGGCGGTAATCGTCCCTATCTCAACGAAATCCGCGTCAAGTTCGACGCCGACGCGAACACCGAGCTGAACGAATTGCGCACCAATACCATCGACATGGGGCTGGACCTGCGGCCCTCACTGCTGCCGCCATTGTCGCGCCTTAGCGACGTGACCACGGTCACCATCCTGGACAGCGCGACTGAGCACCTTGACATCAATCTGCACAACACGTTCCTCAAGGATGTGACGCTTCGAAAGGCGATCCTGATGGCGATCGACCGGCAGAAGATCGTCGATACGTTGCTGCTCGGCCGGACGGTGGTCCCTCCCGATGCCTGGATGTGCATCCAGACCGGCGCCTGGTGCCTCGATCCGAATGCCAAACACTCGCAGTACGACCCGAAGGCGGCCAGCGACCTGTTGAACAACGCGGGTTACAAGCTCCAGGATTCGGGGCCGTGCAAGGGGTTCCGCACGGACCCGCAGGGCCGTTGCGTTCAGCTCCACTTGATCACCACCACGCTGCCGTTGCGCGAAGAGCAGGAAGTGGTGATCGCCTCCGACCTGGCCGGCATCGGCATCCAGATCATCAAGCCCTTCGCCAACGTACCCGCCAGCCGGATGTTCGGCTCCTGCACCAGCGGCGGTGTGATCTACAGTCACAACTTCGATCTCGCGATGTATACGAACAACTACAGTTACCCGGCTGAGCCCGACTCGATCGCCTACACCGCCTACCACAGCTCCCAGATCCCAACGGACGCGAACGGTTGCGTCGGGCAGAACACCACCTTCTCGAGTGATCCGCAACTCGACCAGGCCCTGGACCAGGCGCGCCTGTCGGTCAAGCTCTCGGACCGGAAGGACAAATACATCGTGGCCCAGCGCCGGCTGGCCGATCTCGTGCCCGAGATTCCGCTGTACCAGGCGGTGGACGTCGAGGCCTACAACAAGAAACTGGCGGGCTACAAGGGCAATGAATTCTGGTGGATGAACCAGACCGCCGACTGGTACATCAACCAGTAGCGACGCCGCTCGTTTGCCCGCCATCGCGGGGCGAGGGTAGGGCGGGAGCTCACCGGTGACAACCTACCTGGTCCGGCGCATCCTGCAGGCGATCCCACTGCTACTCGTCATTTCCCTGGTCCTCTTCGCCATTCTTCAGCTCCTACCGGAGAAGCCGTGGGACCTGTTGTTGCGCAACCCGCGGATGACGGCCGCCGATCGCGCCCGCCTCCTCGCCTATTACGGGTTCAACCAGCCTTTCTTCGTCCAGTACCTGACCTACATGCGTAACCTGCTTCACTTCGATCTCGGGTTTTCCTATTTCAGCCATCAGAGCACCGTCAGCTTGATCGGAGAGCGGCTTCCGAACACCGCGCTGCTGATGGGAACCTCCTACATCTTCACCTTGCTGATCGCCATTCCGATCGGGATCGTCGCGGCGGTCAAGCAGTATTCGAAGCTGGACAACCTGCTCACCACCGGTGCCTTCATTGGCATCTCGTTGCCGCAGTTCTGGTTCGGCTTGATGCTGATCATCCTGCTCTCGGTCCTGCCCTACGAGCACCTGGGTTTCCGGATCTTTCCAACCGACGGCATGTGGGACTCCGGTCACGAAGGCAATCTCGCCCACCTCAATCTGGGAGATCCGCTGAACCTGGCCTGGCACCTGGTGCTGCCTGGCCTGGTGCTCGCCGTCCAGTCGATTGCCCAGTACAGCCGCTTCGTGCGGAGCAGCATGCTCGATGTCTTGAATCAGGATTTCATCCGAACGGCGCGCGCCAAAGGCCTCTCACCCATTCGGGTGGTGGTTGGTCATGGCTTTCGCAACTCGCTGCTGCCGCTGATCACGCTGATGGGTCTCGACGTCCCCCAGCTGTTTGCGGGGGCGCTCATCACCGAACAGGTCTTCACCTGGCCCGGCATGGGGCGGCTTTTCTGGGAGTCCGCGGGCAAAGGCGACTACCAGGTGCTGCTCGGCATCATGATCATCCTGGCGGTCATGGTGGTGTTGGGGAATCTAATTGCCGACCTGGCTTACGGTTGGGCGGATCCCCGGATCCAGTACCGATGATCAATCCCACCCTCGAACAGTCGGAGCGGCGGCCCCCCACGGGCGAGCTGGTCGCCGACTATGACCTGACCCGAGAGATCGGCTATTACCAGCTGGTCTGGCGCCGGCTGCTCCGCCACCGGGTGGCGGTGGTCGCCGGTTGCATCATCCTGCTCCTGGGGCTGGCCTGCTACGTTGGCCCGCTGCTGTTGCCCGCCCGCTGGGACGAACCCGACCTCTTCAACCGCTACCTGGCTCCCTCCTTCACCCATGTGATGGGAACCGATGACCTGGGTCGCGACCTCTTCAAGCGGATCCTCGAAGGCGGCCAGGTCTCGCTGGCGGTTGGCGTGCTCGCCATGCTGGTGACCATCGTGCTCGGCGGCCTGATCGGCGCCCTGGCCGGCTACTTCGGCCGGCGGCTCGACAACGCGATGATGCGGTTCACCGATAGCGTCCTGGCGATCCCGCAGATCTTCGTCCTGATCCTCATCATCGCCTCCTTCGGCCAGCGCGGCCATACCCCGGGGGTGATCATCTTCGCCATCGGCGTCACCTCCTGGCCCTACACCGCCCGGATCATCCGCTCGGTCGTGCTGTCGATTCGGGAGAAGGAGTTCATCGAGGCCGCCCGGGCCAGCGGGTCGGGCAACCTCAAGATCCTGGTCAAGCACGTCCTACCCAATGCGCTGGGTCCGATCATGGTGGCGGCGACGCTGACCATCGGGTTCGCCATCATTCTGGAGAGCGCCCTCAGCTTTCTTGGTTATGGCCTGGGACCACCGATCGCCTCCTGGGGCGGCATGCTGTTCAATGCCAATGCCTTCATCTACAGCGCGCCCTACGCGCCGTACGCCGCACTGTTTCCGGGCCTGATGATCCTGCTGGCCGTGCTCTGCGTGAATTTCGTGGGAGACGGGCTGCGGGATGCGTTCGACCCGCGGTCCTTCGAGCGCTGACCGCCACTGGCGCCGCCATCCCGGGCGATGTGCTTCGCCTGGAGCGGCTCCAGACCTATTTCAAAACCGGCGAGGGGATGGTCAAGGCGGTCGACGGCGTCGATCTGACGCTTCGGCCCGGCGGCATCCTGGGCCTGGTGGGCGAGTCCGGTTGCGGGAAGACTGTGACGGCCCTGTCGATCCTGCGGCTGCTGCCCAGGACCGGTCACATCGTCGGAGGCCGCATCCTGTTCGAGGGTCGGGACCTGACGGCCGCTAGCGAAGAAGAGATGCGGGATATTCGGGGCAACTCGGTCTCCATGGTCTTCCAGGAACCAATGACGTCCCTGAACCCGGTGTTCACCGTCGGAAAGCAGGTCGCTGAGGCGATTCGCCAGCACCTGCACCCCTCCGAGCGCGAGCTGCGGGCGCGGGTCATCGAGATGTTCGAGCTGGTGGGCATCCCCGATCCGGCGAAACGGGTACACGATTATCCGCACCAGCTCAGTGGGGGGATGCGACAGCGTGTGATGATCGCCATCGCGCTCGCCTGCAACCCGAGGGTCCTGATCGCCGACGAGCCGACCACGGCCCTCGACGTGACGATCCAGGCGCAGATCCTGGAACTGATGCGCGAGCTGCAGCGAAAAAATCACATGGCCATCATCTTGATCACCCATGACCTGGGGGTGATCGCCGAGATGGCGGAGGAGGTGGCCGTCATGTATGCGGGCAAGGTGGTTGAGCATGGCAGTGTCGACCAGATCTTTGACAGCCCGCTGCATCCATACACCCGCGGCCTGCTGGCCTCGATCCCGAGTCTGGCCGCACAGGGCCGGCCACTGACGGCCATCACCGGGACCGTCCCGCACCCGCTCAACCTCCCGCCCGGTTGCCTGTTCGCCCCACGCTGCCCCCGGGCGTTTGCCCGTTGCCCGACGGCGTTTCCGGCCCGCATGGCGCAGGGCGCGGGCCACGACGTCGCTTGCTATCTCTACGGCGAGCGCGCCGAGGTCCGGGCGTGAGTGCGTTGGTGGAAGTCCGCGACCTGGTCAAGCATTTCCCGGTGCGCGGCGGGATCCTCCAGCGCAAGGTGGCGGCCCTCAAGGCGGTCGATGGGATCTCCTTCGACATCAACCCAGGCGAGGTCCTGGGCCTGGTCGGGGAGAGCGGCTGCGGCAAGACGACGACCGGCCGCCTCCTGCTCCGACTGCTGGCGCCGACCAGCGGCCGCATCAGCTTCGACGGGACCGATCTGTTGGCGATGGGGCCTCGCCAGCTCAAAGCCACCCGCGCCCAGATGCAAATCGTCTTCCAGGATCCCTATGCCTCGCTCGATCCGCGGCTGCCGATCAGCGAGATCGTGGGCGAGGGCCTCAGCAACCACGGCATGAAGGACCGGCGCCGGCGGGAAGCCACCGTGGCGGAGATCCTGGAGAAGGTCGGACTGCGCCGCTATTACGTCAACCGCTACCCGCACGAGTTCAGCGGCGGCCAGCGTCAGCGGATCGGTCTGGCTCGGGCCCTCGTCCTCCGGCCGAAATTCGTGGTGGCGGATGAGCCCGTCTCCGCCCTGGACGTTTCGATCCAGTCGCAGGTACTGAATCTGATGGCCGAGCTCAAGGACGAGTTCGGGCTCACCTACCTGTTCATCTCGCACAACCTCGGCGTGGTGCAGCATGTCAGCGACCGGGTCGCGGTCATGTACCTGGGAAAGATCGTCGAGCTAGCCGACAGCGTCGACCTGTATCGCAGTCCGCAGCACCCCTACACTCAGGCGCTGCTGTCGGCCGTGCCGGTGCCCAACCCAAAAGAGAAGCGGCAGCGCGTCATCCTGAGCGGGGACGTGCCGAGCCCGGTCAATCCACCCCGCGGTTGCCGCTTTCACACCCGCTGCCCGCTGGCCCGCGCGATCTGTGCAGAGGCGGAGCCAGCGCTCGAACTGAAGGCGGCTGGCCATTGGGCCGCCTGCCATTTCTCGTAGTCTCTACCCATGAAAGATTTGGCGGAGGCCGCGCTCAACGCGGCGCAGGTGAAGGGGGCGAGCTACGCCGACGTCCGCCTGGACGAACACGTGACCCAGGACATCATCGTCAAGAACGGGCAGCTGGCGGCCGTCTCGGACGACGCCAGTGAGGGGTTCGGTGTCCGCGTAATCGTCGACGGCGCCTGGGGATTCGCCGGCAGCGCTCGGCTGGACATGGCCGAGATCGAGCCGGTCGTCGATCGCGCCATCCGGATTGCGCGGGCCAGTGCCCGGGTCCGATCGATGGCGGTTGACCTCGGGCCGCCAGTCACCTCCCGCGGGCGCTACCGAACGCCGCTCGAGCGGGATCCGTTCAGCGTGCCGCTCAGCGAAAAAGTGGACCTGCTGTTGCGGGCCGACGCCGCCATGGGTTCGGTCAAGGGCGTCACCATTCGCGAGGGGTCGATGGAGTACATCCGCCAGGCGAAGCTGTTCGCCTCTACCGAGGGGGCCTTCACGGAACAGGAACTGTTCGAGAGCGGCGCCGGGATCGAGGCGACGGCGACCTCCCCGGACGATGTCCAGAACCGGTCCTATCCGAATTCCTTCGGCCGCCACCAGGGGTCGGGTGGCTACGAATACATCACGGCGCTAGAGCTGGACCGCCACGGCCAGCGGATCGGTGAGGAGGCGGTCGCGCTGCTGACCGCGCCGCAATGCCCGAGTGGGGTCAAGACCCTGATTCTCGATGCCAGCCAGACCGCGCTCCAGATCCATGAGTCCTGCGGCCATCCGACGGAGCTCGATCGGGTCTTCGGAATGGAGGCGGCGTATGCGGGAACGAGCTTCATGACGCCCGAGAAGCTCAATCATCTCCAGTACGGCTCGCCCAGGGTGACGATCACGGCCGACGCGCTCACCCCAACCGGCCTGGGCACCTTCGGCTGGGATGACGAGGGCGTGCCGGCCCAGCGAACCTTCCTGATCAAGGACGGTCTCTTCGTCGGCTACCTCACATCCCGCGAAACGGCGCGGGTGCTGGGACAGGAGAGCAACGGCACGATGCGGGCGGACGGTTGGAACCGGATCCCGTTGATCCGGATGACCAACGTCAATCTGGAGCCGGGCGAGTCATCGCTCGAGCAGATGATCGGCGAGACGAAAGACGGCGTCTACATGGAGACGAACCGCAGCTGGAGCATCGACGACAAGCGACTCAACTTCCAGTTCGGCACGCAGCTCGCCTACGAGATCGTCAACGGCCAGCGCGGCCGGCTGCTGAAGAACGCCACCTATGCCGGGATCACGCCCGAATTCTGGAATTCATGTGACGCGGTGGCCGGACGCTCGGAATGGACGGTGTGGGGGCTGGCCAATTGCGGCAAAGGGCAGCCGCCCCAGGTTGCCCACGTGGCGCACGGCGCCGCGCCGGCGCGCTTCCAGAACGTCAAGGTCGGCATCCTGAAATGAAAAGCATCGAAGTGGCTCGGCTGACGGACGAGGGCGAGCTGAAGCTATTCACGGCCGGCCTGCTGGAACGCTCACCTGCGCAGCAGACCGAGGTGATGGTCACCGAGTGGGACAGCGCCCTGACGCGCTTCGCCAACAATGGGATCCACCAGAACGTCGCCGAGCGCAACGTCAGCGTCCGGGTACGGGTGGTGAAGGACGGCAAGACCGGCGTGGCGTCGATCAACCAGCTGAACGAGTCGGCAGCCACCGACGTGCTGAAGCGGGCGGTCACCATCGCCGACCTGCAGTCGCGCGGCGAGGTGGTTCCGATGCCGGGACCCGCGCCGACCCGGCCGGCCGAGGCCTGGTCGGATGCGACGGCGGCGGCGACTCCCGAGGAGCGGGCCGACTTTGTCGAGACGGTTTGCGTGAACGCCGGACGCGCCGGGCTCAAAGCCTTCGGCGCGTTCAGCACCAGCGCCGGGCAGCTCGCCATTGCCAACTCGCTCGGGGTCTTTCACCATCAGCGCTCCACCCAGGCGACCGTCAATTCGGTCGTCATGGGCGATGCTGGGTCGGGCTACGCGGATCGCGGCGCCATCGACGTTTCCGAGCTGGACAAGAACGAGCTGGCCGCCGAGGTGATCGACAAGGCGCAGCGCAACCAGAATGCGCAGCCGGTCGAGCCGGGCGTCTACGAGGTGGTGCTCGAGGAATACGCCGTGGCGGAGATGCTCGAGTTCATGAGCTTCATGGGGTTCAGCGCCCTGGCGGCCCAGGAAGAGCGCAGTTTCATGCGGCTCGGCGAAAAGATCACCGGCGACCAGGTGAGCATTTGGGACGACGGCCTCGACCGGACCGGCCTGCCGGCCTCGTTCGACTTCGAGGGCGTCCCCAAGCAGCGGGTGGACCTGATCACTGGCGGGGTCGCCAGTGGCCTCGTTTACGACATGCAAACCGCCCAGCGTGCGGGCCGGGAGTCCACCGGCCACGGTCTGCCGGCGCCCAATACCGAAGGACCCTTCGCGGTCAACCTCTTCATGCAGCCCGGGACGGCGGCCAAAGCCGAGCTGGCCAGCGACATCAAGCGCGGCATCTGGGTCACCCGCTTCTGGTATGTCCGAATCGTGCATCCGAAGGCCTCGATCATCACCGGCATGACACGGGAAGGCACCTTCCTGATCGAAAACGGGCGGATCACGCGCCCGGTCAAAGATCTCCGGTTCACGCAGAGCGTCCTGGAAGCGCTCCAGGGGACGCTGGCGCTGAGTCGTTCCACCAAGCTCGAGATCGGCGAGTTCATCGGCGCCTCGCGGGTGCCGGCGGTCCGGCTGAAGGCCTTCACGTTCACGAGTTGAACCGCTACCCCCTGATCGGCCTGCCGACCCTGGCGATCCCGCCGGGGCCGAAGCCACCGCGCTTCGGCATCAACCAGAGTTACGTACGCGCCCTGGTCGCGGCGGGCTGCGCGCCGGTGCTGATCCCGCTCCTCGATGACGACACCCGCCTGCGGGCCATCTATGAGCGACTGGACGGGATCGTCTTTCCCGGGGGCGCCGACATCGCGCCGGAAGAATACGGCGAAGCGGCGATCGGCGATCTAAACGTCATCGAGGCTGCGCGTGACCGGACCGAGCTGACGCTGGCCCGCTGGGCGTTCGCCGACGACTTACCCATTCTGGGGATCTGTCGTGGCCAGCAAGTCCTGAACGTAGCGCTCGGCGGCAGCCTCTGGCAGGATCTTCGACATCAGGGTGTGACGTCCGTCGAGCATTCGGACGCCGACGGGCGGGCCCGAAGCGCCCTCATCCACCGGGTGCGCCTCGATCCGAATTCACGCCTCGCCCAGCTGATCGACGAGACCAGCTTCGAGGTCAACAGCCTGCATCATCAAGCCGTTAAGTCCGTGGCGCCACAGCTGCGCATAACGGGAAAATCCGACGACGGCGTCATCGAAGCCCTCGAATCCCCGGAGCGACGCTTCTTGATCGCCGTCCAATGGCATCCGGAGGAGATCGATGACCTTCCCTGGGTCCAGCGCCTCTTCAGCGGCTTCGCGCGCGCCGCGGGTCCGGGACGGTAAGAGGACCTCAGGTCTGGGTGGCGGCGTCCTTGAGCCAGGGGAGGGCGACGCCCAGCGGTCCGACCAGGATCGCGAACTCGTCCGGCCCCAGGCGCCGCCGCGCGGCCAGGGCGGTCGCCGCATCACCGGCGGCCCACCACGTGGGACCCTGCGGTGGATCGCCGGCGCGCTCCGCGGCGCTCTCGAAGATCTCCCGGTAGGAATCCCCGCCGAGCGCGGTCAGCGCGTCACGCCGGGCGGCCTCGATGATCGGCTTCGAGCTGAGCCAGGCCTGCTGCTGCCGCTTGCCGACCAGGGCTCTCGCCGGATCGCTCAGCCCGAGCAGTCCCTGGTAGAAGCGATCTATCAGGGATCCGCTCGCGGCCGAATCGCCATCCTTGACAAAGGCCCGGCTCATGCGCGTGCCGTTAGGCGGCCTGGGTCAGCGGCGTGCTCTTCGGTTCCAGGGCCCAGTCCAGCACCTGCCGGACGTCGCTGGCCAGATGGATCGTCATCGCATCACGCACGCTCTGCGGCAGGTCGTCGAGGTCCGCCTCGTTGCGATACGGCAGGATGACCTCGGTCAGCCCGGCCCGATGGGCGGCCAGCAGCTTCTGCTTGACACCACCGATCGGCAGCACCTTACCCTGCAGCGTGACCTCGCCGGTCATGCCCACGGTGCTTTTGACCGGCCGGCCGCTGAACAGGCTCACCAGCGCAGTCACCATCGTGACGCCAGCTGACGGGCCGTCCTTGGGGATGGCGCCCGCGGGCACGTGGACGTGGATCGTCTTCTCTTCGAACCCGGGCGCGATCCCCAGGTCCGCGGCGTGTGACCGGACATACGACAGGCCGATTTGCGCGGACTCCTTCATGACGTCGCCCAGCTGACCGGTGAGGGTCAGGCCCTTCTGACCGTCCATGGCGGCGGCCTCGACGAAGAGTACTTCTCCGCCGATCCCGGTCACGGCCAGCCCGGTCGCGACCCCGGGAACGGAGGTCCGCTCGGCCACTTCCTCGTGGAACTTGGCCCGACCAAGGTACTTGGTGACATCGCCGCCCGCGACCTGGATCGGCGGGGTCGCGGTGCCGGCTTCGAGCTGGGTCGCCACCTTGCGGAGCAACCGCCCGATTTCACGTTCGAGGTTGCGAACGCCGGCTTCCCGCGTGTGCTCAGCAATGATGCGCCGAATAGCATCCTCGCTAACGATCACCTCAGCGGTGCTGAGCCCGTTGCGCTCCAGTTGGCGGCGCAGCAGGTGATCGCGGGCGATGGCGAGCTTTTCCTCTTCCGTGTAGCCGTCCAGCCGGATGATCTCCATCCGGTCGAGCAGGGGACCGGGGATGGTATCAGCGACGTTAGCCGTCGGGATGAACAGCACCTCTGAAAGGTCGAGGTCGACCTCCAGGTAGTGGTCGCGGAACGAGTGGTTCTGCGCCGGATCGAGCACCTCGAGCAGCGCCGACGACGGGTCGCCCCGCCAGTCGCTCCCGACCTTGTCGATCTCGTCGAGCATGATCACGGGGTTGCTGGTGCCAGCCTCCTTGAGGGCGCGCGCGATGCGTCCGGGCAACGCGCCGACATAGGTGCGACGGTGACCACGGATTTCCGCTTCGTCGTGGATGCCACCCAGCGAGATGCGGGTGAACTTGCGACCGAGGGCGCGCGCCACCGACTCACCGAGTGAGGTCTTGCCCACGCCGGGCGGCCCCACCAGGGTGATGATGGCCCCGGAGCCACGCCCGCCGACCAGGCCGAGCCCGCGCGAATCCCGCCGCTTCCGAACGGCGAGAAACTCGATGATCCGGTCTTTGACGTCGTCGAGCCCGGTGTGGTCCTCATCGAGGATCCGCCGCGCCTCCGTGACGTCGAACTGGTCGACCGTTTTCTTGTTCCAGGGCATGTCGAGCATCCAGTCGAGGTAGTTGCGAATCCACCCCGCCTCGGGGTTCTGTTCGCTGGTCCGTTCGAACCGGTCGAGCTCGCGCTCGACTTCCTTGCGGACCGCCTCCGGCATACCGGCTTCCTCGATCCGCTTGCGGTACTCGCCGGCGACATCGCCGTCCGACTCGCCGAGCTCCTTCTTGATCGCTTCCATTTGCTGGCGGAGGAGGAACTCGCGCTGCCGCTTCTCCATGCCTTCCTGCACCTCGTTCCGGATCTTGTCCTTGAGCGAGGCATCGGCCAGGATCTCGCGGGTCCAGCCGATCAGCTTCTGCAGACGTTGCTCGACGTCGAGCGTATCGAGGATCTCGACCTTGCGCTCGAGCGAGAGATCCGGGGAATACCCGGCCAGGTCGGCGAGCTGGCTGGGCCTGTCGATACCGCGGACCATCTGGATAACCTCGCCGGCGCCGCGCAGCTCGAGCAGGTTCTCGATCAGCGCCTTATATTCGCGGGCCAGGACGTGCGAGGTCTCGGTCAGCGGATTGACGTCCTGGGCCGGCTGGGCCAGGACCCGCAACGCCGGGCCGGTCCCGGCGGCGGCGCTCCCGACCGACGCCCGATACAGACCCTGCAGGATGGCGACCTCGATGCCGTTGGGCAGCTTTCGGGAATCCTCCAGCTTGGCCACCGTGCCGAAATTGGCGAAGCGGCCTTCGACGCGCGGAACGAGCAGGACGAGACCGTCGCCGTCCCGTGCCGCCGCGACCGCGGCCTGGGCCTCCTCCCGTTCCAGCGGAATGGTGACGACCATGTTCGGCAGGACCACCCCGTTGTTGAGGGGGAGGAGCGGAATGAAATCAGTTCTAACTTCAGGCATGGATAACTTCTCCTTCGTGTTCTCGTCAGGAACAACCGGCGAGACGTTAGGTTTATGCCCACAAGCCAGCCTCGGCCAAACGAAGCAGCGGCCGGCGCCTCAGCGTCGGCTTGACGGGCGGCTGGGAGCGCCGCCGGCGCCGAGCAGCGGGCGGATGACCTCGTCGATGGCGGCGGCGACCCGTTCCGGCGGCTGGGCCCCGTCGATGAGCCTGAGCTTGCCCTGGTCCCGGTAGTAGCCGATCAGCGGCGCTGTCTGGTCGAGAAAGACGTCGAGCCGGTGGTCGACGATATCGGGGCGGTCGTCCCGCCGGTGCCGATGGTCCAGCCGCTCGCGGAGCGCCGGTCCCTCAACCTGGAGGTAGAGGACGGCGTCCAGCGGCCGGTCCAGCTCGGCCAGCATCGTGTCCAGGGCCTGCGCCTGCGGCACCGTTCGGGGAAATCCGTCGAGGATGAAGCCGGCTTCCGTGTCCGGCTCGGACAGGCGGTGCCGGATGATGTCAACCACCAGCTGGTCCGGGACCAACTCCCCGCGATCCAGGTAGGAGCGGACCAGCCGCCCCAGCGGTGTGCCCGCGTCGGCCTGGGCGCGGAGGATGTCACCGGAGGCGATCGCGGGAATTCCGTATTTTTCGGTCATCCGGGCTGCCTGGGTCCCCTTGCCCGATCCGGGCGGTCCGAGCAGGACGAGGTCCAGGGCCATGGCTATTTGCAAGGAAAGCCGATCGACTCGGCATAGGCGGCGGCGGCCTGGTTCGAGCTGATGTAGCCATCGTGCGCCATCTGCGCCAGCACGTTGAACTGGCGCGCCCGGGCGGAGCATGGATTGCGATACAGGTCGTAGTAGGACGGCGACTGGGGGAGGCCGGCGAGCATCGACGCCCGGGCGAGGTCGAGCTGGGCCGGCGGGCGGTGGAAGTAGACCTGGGAGGCCTGCCCGATCCCGTAGGCCCCGTGCCCGTAATAGACGGCGTTGAAGTAGTTCTCCAGGATGGTGTGCTTGTCGTATCGCGCCTCGAGCTTCAAGGCCAGCAGGAGATCCTCCGGCTTGCGCCATCCGTCGTCGTCGCCGTTCATATACAGCACCTTGATCAGTTGCTGGCTGAGTGTGCTGCCGCCCTCCAGCGCCCGGTGATGATAGAGGTCGGTGAGGACGGCTCGAATCAGGCCCTGGGTATCGATGCCGCGGTGCTCGTAGAAGCGCTCATCCTCGATGGCGATCAGCGCCTCGCTCAGCTGATCGGGGACCTGGGCCAGCCGGACGCGCGTTCCACCCTTCTCCTCGAGGATGCCATCCACCCGCTTCGACATGTCGTCGACAGACGGGGTGATGAGCAGCCCGATGGCGGTTGCCACGCCGAACAAAGCTGGCAGACCCAGGGCGACGGCGACGATCACGGCAATCACCCGCTGCCGTCGCGTCCGCCGGGGGCCCCGCATTGCTGGACGATTCTAGTGTCGCGCTCCCGGGCCGAATTGAACCGGGCCCGCAGTAAAATGGACAGGTGGCGGAGGGATCTCCTCACCTGAACGACCGGCGCGGGACCTGGAAGGTCAAGTCGGGCCTGGCCGAGATGCTCAAGGGTGGCGTCATCATGGACGTCGTCACCGCCGAGCAGGCCAGGATCGCGGAAGACGCCGGCGCCGTGGCGGTAATGGCCCTGGAGCGGGTGCCGGCGGACATCCGTCGGGAGGGCGGCGTCGCCCGGATGAGCGACCCGGGTCTGATCACCGCCATCATCGACGCGGTCACCATCCCGGTCATGGCGAAGTGCCGGATCGGGCATTTCGTCGAGGCCCAGATCCTGGAATCGCTCGGTGTCGACTACATCGACGAGAGCGAGGTGCTGACGCCGGCGGACGAGGAGCACCACATCAATAAGCATCCGTTCAAGGTGCCGTTCGTCTGCGGCTGCCGGGATCTGGGTGAAGCGTTGCGGCGGATTGCCGAAGGGGCGGCGATGATCCGGACCAAGGGTGAGGCCGGCACCGGGAACGTGGTCGAGGCGGTCCGGCACATGCGGGCGGTGACGGGTGCGATCCGCAAGCTGCATGGCGCCGGGCCCGAGGAGCTGGTCATGGAAGCGAAGCGGATCGGCGCGCCGGCGGACCTGCTCGAAGATACGGCACGGCTGGGCCGACTGCCGGTCGTGAATTTTGCGGCAGGCGGCATCGCGACGCCGGCCGATGCGGCCCTGATGATGCAGCTGGGTTGCGACGGGATCTTCGTCGGTTCGGGCATCTTCAAGGCCGAGAATCCGTCAGCTCGCGCCAAGGCCATCGTGGCGGCGACCACGTACTTCGACCGGCCGGACATCCTGGCCGATGCTTCCAAGAGCCTCGGCAAAGCCATGCGGGGGCTGGAGATCGGGGCGATCCCCGAGGAGGAGCTGCTCGCCGGCAGAGGCTGGTGAGCACCCGGCGCCGCGTCGGCGTCCTTGCGCTGCAGGGGGATTTCCGGGAGCATCTGGCGGCGCTGCGCGCCTGCGAGGTCGAAGGCGTCCCAGTCCGGCTCGCCGATGATCTCCAGGGGGTCGACGCCTTGATCCTGCCCGGGGGCGAGAGTACGACGATGGCTCACCTGATGGAGCCGGCCTTGAAGCAGTTGATCCAGCAGCGCACCGCCGCCGGTATGCCGGTGCTGGGGACCTGCGCCGGGATGATCCTGATGGCCCGCGAGATCCAGGACGGCCGGCCGGACCAGGAACCCCTCAAGTTGATGGACATCGGGGTCCGGAGGAACGCCTACGGTCGCCAGATCGACAGCTTCGAAGCTGAGGTCGACTCCCCGGCCACTCGGGGACCCGCCCCGGCGGTATTTATCCGTGCCCCACAGCTGACCGAACGAGCGGCCGACGTCGAGGAGCTGGCCCGCCACGGGGACCAGCCGGTTGCGCTCCAGCAGGGGAACCGGCTGGCGCTCGCCTTTCACCCGGAATTGACCCCAGACCGGCGCTGGCACCAGTATTTCCTGACGCTCGATGGCAAGGCGCGATGACGCTCCAGGTCCGACCCGCGCAGTTGAAGGACCTCGGTGCGATCGAGGCCCTCTACCGGCAGCAGGTGCGTGAGGCGGAGCCCTCGCCGCTCAAGCGTCAGTTCGCATCGACCCGACTCTGGTTCCTGCTGAACAGCACCTTCGCCTCGATTTTGCCGATCACCTCGAACGCCGACTACGTGTATGTGATGGAAGAGTCGCGCCGCCGGTCGATCCAGGGATTCGTCCAGGCGGAGACCGCCGCCCTGGGACCGAATGCCTGGCAGATCCTCAACCTCTGCCTCAGCCCCGACCTCGACCGCTTCAACGACGGCACGGCGCTGCTCGACCACCTGTTCAACGAGGGCCTGAACCGCGGCGTCACGAAATTCGTGGTGCGGGTGCCGGTCGATGACCCGGTGGCCGACCTCTTTCGAGCCCGGGGCTTCACGGCCTACGCCACGGAGCATGCCCTCCTCAGCGAGACCGTCGCCGCCCGGCCGATCCCGGCGCTCGCCGGCTGGCGGCCGATGCGCCGCGACGACGAGTTGGGCCTCTACCTTCTTTATTGCGCCACCACGCCCAAGGCGGTGGCCGCGGTCGAGGCCGCCAACTTCGCCGAATGGCGCCGCAGTTTCGCGATCGGCCTTCGAGGAGCCCGCATTCCTCGTCCGACGGGCCAACCGCGCTTCGTCGTCGAGCGAGTCGAGGTGGTGGGATGGATGAGCCTGGTGCCGGGCGGCGGCGGCCGCCCCCATACGCTCGGCCTGATGGCGGCGGCACAACCGCCGGAGTTGTGGCCGGCCCTGCTGCAGCGGTCGCTCGCCTATGTCGCCCAGCATCGGCCCGGCCCGGTCTGGTGTAGCCTCCGGCACTATGAAGAGGCGGGCATCAGGCTGTTGCGGGCCGAGGGCTTCGAGGTGATCGCCTCACAAACGCTGATGGTGCGGGAGCTGCCCTTGAAAGTGCCGGCCCGGATGCGGGTAAGAATCAAAGACAAGCGGCTGGTGCCCCAATATGGCTGAAACCATTCACGAACTGCGGCGATCGCTCAACGGCCTGACCGACGCCGACCCGGCGGAGCTCGACCTGCTCTTCCAGGCGCTGCCCCCGCACATCAACCGGGCGGTGAAGGGCCTCGAACACCAGGGTTTGCTGCTGGAAGTCGTCCTCGACCTGGGTCGCGAGCCCGAGGCCCGCTTTCCCGACCACGAGGTGATCCTCGACGAGACGGCGGTCACCTCGGAAGACCTCGAGTTCGTTTCCAGCCGGGTCGGCTCGTTCGGCGATGACAACCGGGCCGGCATCGAGCGCACCCTCCACCGCATCTCCGCGATCCGCAATCGAAGCGGGCAGATCGTTGGCGTGACCTGCCGGGTCGGCCGGGCCATCACCGGGACGATCGACATCATCAAGGACATGGTCATCGGCGGGAAGAGCATCCTGTTGCTCGGGCGCCCGGGGATCGGCAAGACGACGATGCTTCGTGAATGTGCCCGGGTGCTCG
The DNA here is from genome assembly GCA_005882525.1 of Chloroflexota bacterium. Taxonomy (GTDB): domain Bacteria; phylum Chloroflexota; class Dormibacteria; order CF-121; family CF-121; genus CF-13. Next base: position 8,616 of record VBGO01000075.1, on the reverse strand, counting down.
CCGACGAGATGAAGAAGCGGGTGGTCATCGTGGATACCTCGAACGAGATCGGTGGTGACGGAGACATTCCCCACCCCGGGATCGGCCGCTCGAGGCGGATGCAGGTGCGGACTCCTTCCCTGCAGCACGCGGTGATGATCGAGGCCGTCGAGAACCACATGCCACAGGTGATCGTGATCGACGAGATCGGCACCGAGCTGGAGGCGGTGGCGGCCCGCACCATCGCCGAGCGTGGCGTCCAGCTGGTCGCGACCGCCCACGGCAACTCGCTCGAGAATCTGCTCGTCAACCCCACCCTCAATGACTTGCTCGGCGGCATCCAGACGGTGACCCTCTCCGACGAAGAGGCGCGCCGTCGCGGCACGCAGAAGTCGGTGCTCGAACGCAAGTCGCCGCCCACGTTCGACGTGCTGGTCGAGATTCACGACCGCGATCAGCTGGCGATTCACCAGCCGCTGGCGGAGGTCGTCGATGCCGCGTTGCGCGGGACGCTCAAGCCGCCCCAGATGCGAATCCGCGGCGCGGACGGTGCGATCGTGGCCAGGATTGCCCCAGCGACGCCGATGCCGATGCGCACCGCGGCAGCCCGCGAGCCACTGGAGGCGCCGCGCTCGCGCAGTCTCCATGAGACGGTCTCCGTCTTCCCCTACGGCGTCAGCCGCAATTACCTGGAGCAGGCGATCAATGAGCTCAAGGTCCCGATCCGGGTCCAGAACCATATCGAGGAAGCGGACTTGATCGTCACCCTCAAGAACTATTACCGTCGCAAAGACTCACCGCTCAAGGAGGCGGAGTCTGAGGGCATCCCGATCCAGGTGCTGAAGAGCAACACGATCACGCAGATCAAAAACGCGCTCAGCCGCATGTACCAGCTCGACACACCCGACCCAACCGAATCGGCGCTGCAGGAAACCCTTGAAGCGATCAGCCGGGCAAAATCGACGAACTCGATGGTCGAGCTGTCGCCGCAAAACGCGTACGTCCGCCGGCTCCAGCATCAGTTAGTGGAACGCCACGAGCTCACCGCCCGCAGCACGGGGAAGGAGCCAAACCGGCGTCTGCGCATCTACACCACCGCAGACTGAACTCGCTATAGTTCAGCCCAACGTGGAAACCGCGGCCAAGCCAGGCGGATTCTTCATCAGCTTCGAGGGGCCCGAGGGCGGCGGGAAGTCGACCCAGATCCATCGCCTGGCCGCGGCGCTGGCCGAGCAGGGGCATGCCGTGTGGACCACTCGCGAGCCGGGCGGTACACCGGTGGGGGAGGCGATCCGACCCATCCTGCTGGGGCAGCGGCAACCGGCCAACCTCTCAGCCTGGACCGAGGCGCTGCTCTTCACGGCGGCGCGCGCCCAGCTGGTGGAGGAGGTGATCCGGCCGCGGCTGCAGCGCGGCGAGCTCGTGCTCTGTGACCGCTTCAGCGATTCGACGCTGGCCTATCAGGGCTACGGCCGGGGGCTCGATCTCGCGGCGCTCCGGAGGCTGCAGGCGGAGGCGACGGGCGGGCTCGCGCCCGACCTGACCTTGTTGCTGGATCTGCCCGTCGAGGCGGGGCTGGCGCGCATCCCGCGCCGCGCCAAGGATCGGTTGGACCGGGAGACGATCGCCTTCCACCAGCGGGTGCACGCCGGCTACCGGGCGATGGCGGCGGCCGAACCGCGGCGCTGGCGCGACGTCGATGCCTCCAGCGATCCCGACCAGGTGGCCGGCCGCGTCCTCGAGTACACGCTGGCGGCACTCCAGCGGGCCGGCATCCGGCCGGCGGAGCGGCGTTCGGCATGAAGTTGCTGATCGCCGTGGTGCACAGCGAGGATGCCTCCTCGACGATGGACGCCCTCAATGACCGAGGGATTTCGGTAACGCGTTTCGTCAGCTCCGGTGGATTTCTCCAGCACAAGAATGTGACGCTGATGTCCGGGATCGAGGAAGACCGCATCGAAGAGGTGCTGGGCTTGATCAAGGAAAACTGCCGGACCCGCAGCGAGTTCATGAACCCGATGCCACCCCTGGTCGAACCCGGTGACTTCTTTGTGCCCTACCCGGTCGAGGTCCAGGTCGGCGGCGCGACCGTCTTCATCGTCAACGTCGACCGCTTCGAAAAGCTCTAACGCCCTCGCGCCCAGGAACATGATCCCAGGACTGGGCACGGCCCTGAACACCGGTACGGTCCTGGTGGGCGCCACGCTCGGGCTCACGCTCGGCCGGGTGATCCCCGCCAGCCTGCAGCAGACGATCCGCGCCGCCGTCGGGCTCTTCGTCGCCGTCTATGGCATCCAGCTCACGTTCAAGACGCGGAATCCGCTCATCCTGCTGGGCAGTGTGCTGATCGGGGTCGTCATCGGTGAAGCCCTGCGGCTCGACGATGGCGTCCAGGCCCTGGGCCGGTGGGCCGAGCGTCGCACCCATCGCGGCGGCGAACCTGGCCGTGTCAGCCTGGCGTTCGTCACCACCAGCCTGCTGTTTTGTGTGGGGCCGCTGACCATCCTCGGAAGTTTTCTCGACGGCACCAAAGGCGACATCACCGTGCTGGCCATCAAGTCGACGTTGGACGGGTTTAGCTCGATCGTCTTCGCCGCCACCCTGGGCTGGGGGGTGTTGCTGTCGGCCGTCAGCGTGGTCGTCGTGCAGGGGAGTCTGACGCTGATCGCGGTGCTGGCGCACACCAGCTTGTCGGATCTGGAGACCGCGGAGCTGACGGCCAGCGGAGGGCTGATCGTGCTGGGCATCGCCCTCGGCCTGCTGGAGTTGAAGGCGATCAAGGTCGCCAACTTCCTGCCCTCATTGGTGGTCGCGCCGCTGCTGGCGGGTTTCCTCCATGCCGTCGGCGCACTCTGACCGATAGACTTAGGCGGCTCCATGGCGAGGTCTCAGGCGGGCGGTGGGCGGAGAGTCGATTGGTTCGCCGCCGGGCTGGGCCTGGTGCTCGCGGTTGTGATCCAGCTGGTGGGCGGCACCCTGGTCATCGGCGGCCATGGCGGCCAGCTGGTGTCCCAGGGGCTTCTCACCTTCGGTGCGCTGCTCGTCGGCGGATTCTTGGCCGGGTTCATCGGCCAGACGGGCTCGGGCGCATGGAATGGCGTGGTGGTCGGCGTCGGCTTCATCGTGGTCGAGGAGCTGGCCGGGGCCATGGGCCCGGTGGGTCCGCTGGGATCGGCCGGCCTGGACACGGTCGGATTGGTGATCGACGATGTGCTCGTCTTGAGCGGCAGTACGATCGGGGGCCTGGCGGCCGGCATGGCCCGGCGGCGCGCAATACGGTAACGAACGGACGGCAGGTAGCGTTCGAGCAGCAGTGACGTCGATCAGCCTCGGAACCGGATCACCGAAAAGGAAGTAAGAGGATGCAGGTGGAGAACGGATCGGTCGAAGCGCTCGGTTCGCGGATCGTTGAAAACGTCAGCCGCGTCCTCGTCGGCAAGGCGACGGAGATCGAGCTCTGCGTGATTGCGCTGCTGAGCCGCGGTCACATCCTGATCGAGGACGTCCCCGGCGTGGGCAAGACCATGCTGGCTAAGTCGCTGGCTCGCTCGCTCGGATGCTCCTTCGAGCGCCTGCAGTTCACCCCGGACCTGCTTCCTTCCGACGTCACGGGGGTCAACATCTATAGCCCCTCGACCCAGCAGTTCGAGTTCCGTCAGGGCCCGATCTTCACGCAGGTGCTGCTCGCCGACGAGATCAACCGGGCCACTCCCAAGACGCAGTCCGCGCTGCTGGAGGCGATGGAGGAGAAGCAGGTGACGGTGGACGGCACCACGTACCCGCTGGTGCTTCCCTTCCTGGTGCTGGCGACGCAGAACCCAGTCGAATTCGCCGGCACCTTCCCGCTGCCCGAAGCGCAGGTCGACCGCTTCCTGATGCGCGTCAACCTCGGCTACCTCGACGTCGCCCACGAGGTCCAGGTGCTCGATCGCTTTCAGCGGTCGTCGCCGATGGAGCAGCTGGAGCCGGTGGCCTTGGCGGAGGAGCTGCTCGCCGGCCAGAAGGCGGTCCAGGAGATCTACGTGGACGACCAGCTGAAGGAATACATCGCTCGCGTCACCCATCGCACCCGGTCGCATGCCGATATCGGGCTGGGGGCGAGCTCCCGCGGGTCGCTCGGCTTGTTCCGAGGCGCGCAGGCACGGGCGGCCCTCGAGGGACGCGACTTCGTCACCCCGGATGACGTCAAGGCGCTGGCGCAACCGGTGCTCGCCCATCGGCTGATCCTCAAGGCCAACGCCGAGCTGCGCGGCCTGACGCCGGCGAAAGTCTTGACCCAGATCCTCGACACCGAGCCGGTGCCGCCGCCGAACGTTGTGTCGCGATTCGGACGCCGGGTGGCGAGCTAGCCGGCAGGATTCCATGCGGCTCCCGCGCCTCCCCCTGGTCACGGCGCTCGCACTCCTGTTCTTCTTTGCCTACATCACCGGCGTCCGGCTGGCCTACAGCCTGCTCTATGCCCTCATCCTGCTGATCGTCGGCAGCTATTTCTGGAGCCGGCTCGCCGCTGATAACCTCTCGGTCAGCCGCGTCAGCCCGGAGGGGCAGTACCAGGTGGGTGATCACTTCGAAGAGCACTTCACGATCGAGAATCGATCGTGGATCCCGGTCCCACTGCTGGAGCTCACGGATTTCTCCAACCTTCCCGGCTACACCCCGGGGCGCGTCTTCAGCCTCAAGGGCCGCCGGACCCGGCGATGGATGTCGCGTGGCCAGTTCAAGCAGCGAGGCCTCTACACCTTCGGCCCCGTCGAACTGCGCTACGGCGATCCGTTCGGGCTCTTCAGGCGCACGCTGCGGGTTGCCGGGAGCCGCTCGGTGGTGGTCTACCCGGTGGTCCGCCCAGTGGGACCGCTGGACGCGCTGGCCCCCAGCACGGCGGGGGACGAACAGCTTCGCGGGCGGGTGCTCGACATCCCGCCGAACGCCACCACCATCCGGGAGTACGTGCCAACCGACAGCGTCAAGCGGATCCACTGGGCTTCCTCCGCCCGGCTGGCTCGGCTGATGAGCCGCAGCTTCGAGACCCGCGAGGGGGGCGATGCCTGGATCGTGCTCGACCTTCAGGCCTCCGTGCACGCCGGCCAGGCGCCGGAATCCACCCTCGAGTACGCGATGAGCCTGGCCGCCTCCATCACCGATGCGGCCCTCCGGCGCGGCAGCGCGATCGGCCTCGTCAGCAATGACAGCCGGCTCAGCGTGATCGAGGCGGCGCGGGGCGACCAGCAGCAGAAGAAGCTGTTCGAGCACTTCACGCTCGCGCAGGCGGACGGATCGGTGTCCCTGGCCACCCTGCTGACCTCGCAACGCAACCAGTGGCGGCATCGCGGCGGGCTGATCGTGATCACCCCCTCCGCCGATGAACACTGGCTCGAGGCGCTGCTGGACCTGGGCGTGCGCGGCCAGCGGAGCCTGGTCGTCTACCTCGATCCGACCGGCTTTGGCGGGAGTCAGCCGTCGCTCGGGCCGGCCGGCCGCTGGCGCCAGGCGGTTAACTGGTGGATCATCCGCGGGGCTTCCGATCTCGAACCCGTGGCGGAGCGGCGAGTTGCCGCAGGTTAACGTCGGGACGATCCTGCTCCTGGCCGTGGCCGCCCTTGGCGGCGCCTGGGCCGCCGGGCTGCTGCGAGCCCACTATGAGGATGGCCAGCTCACGCTTCGCGTCCTTCGTGCCCGGCGGGTGCTGGCCAGGTTCGATCTTCGCGATACCGGCCTCTTGCTCCTGCTGTCGCTGATGATGGGGTGGGCGGTGGCAGCGGCGGTCGAGCGGTCCGCCTGGGTACCCGACACCGAGGGCCGGCTGGTGCCGGCACTCGCGCTCGTCAGCGTGCTCGGCTGGATCTTCGCCGTGGCCGGGCTTCCCCGCCTCGCCTATCTGATCGCCTCGCCGGCGGTGGCGCTCGGGGCACTGCTCTGGTTCATGCCGTCGCCGCTCACCGCCAGCGGGACCTCGGTCGCCGCCTTGGAGAAGTGGCTTTTTGCGCTCCCCAATCAAACCAACCTGCTGCTCCTGATCGGCCTGCTGCTGATGTTCATCGTGACCGGGCTGTGGAGCAGCTGGTGGATCTTTCGCCGGCGCAACGGGCTCGTGGCGCTGCTCCCCACCGGCACCATCCTGGCGGTGGAGATCATCAACGACACCAGTCCGGGCCTGGTCTTCTTTACGGTGGTCTGGTTGGCGGCGGCGGCGTCGGTCCTCCTTCGCCTCAACTTCGTCGCCCTGAAAGAGGGTTGGCGGGCCCGACGCGTGCCACACGCGTCGGACACCGGCTGGACCTTCGGTGAAGTCGGCATCGAGGCGACGGTCGCCATTCTCGCGATTGCCTTCGTCATCGTTCCGCCGCTCAGCAGCACCGACATCAGCGCCGTGCTGATCCCGGGCGCGATGCATGCGGACGCCTTTCATCCCTTTGGGATCGGCCGGGGCTCGCAGCCCGGGTCCGTCGGATCGGTCGGCTACAGCGAAACGGTCCGACCCGGCTCGCAGCTGACCGCGAAACCGAAGAGTGTGATGTTCGTGACCGGCGACAGCCCAATCTACTATCCGTACTGGCGCGGCATCGCGCTGGCCGGCTGGAACGGGATCCAGTGGTATGAGCTGCCGTCCACGCCCGAACTGGCGGTCCGTCAGCAACCGCTGCTGCCCGCGCACACGTTGCTTCCACGCGACGACTTGCCGACGTCGGGCGCCCGCATCCAGGTGTTGCACAACACCTTCCATGTGCTCGTGCCGACGGACCAGACGCTCGGCACGGTCTTCAGCGCCGGCGAGATCCTCTCGGTCGACAACCAGTCGACGACCGTACGCGGCATTATGAGCTCGGTTCCCGCACCGCCCGGGACGATCCCGGCGCTGGTGAATGTGACTGGCGACCCGAGCCAGACCGCCAGCTTCGACACCGTGGACAAAGTCCACCTGGCAAAGCGGCTCCAGGCGCCCTACAACATCACGGTGACCGAGGCGATCCCCAATGTCGACGTCCAGGATCTGCAGGCGGCCGGCACCGACTACCCCGTCTGGGTTGGACCGTACATCGCCCTCTATCAGGATGGGCGGCAGGCCGCGGGCTACTCCACCGCGCGCGACGCCGAGATCGCCGCCCTCGCGCAATCGATCGTTCACGACGCCGGGGCGAGCACGCCGTACGACCAGGCCAAGGCGATCGAATCCTGGTTTATCAGCAAGGGACGATTCACCTATACGTTGACCCCACCCAAGGCGCCGGTCGGGGTGCGACCGCTCGATAACTTCCTCTTCACCACCAAGAAGGGGTTCTGCCAGGATTTCTCGACCGCCATGAACGTCATGCTGCGTACCCTCGGCATTCCCAGCCGGCAGATGAGCGGCTTCAGCCAGGGGGTGCTCGACGATAAGACGCGACAGTTCTTCGTCAACGCCGTCGAGGCCCATAGCTGGGTCGAGGTTTTCTTCCCCGGCTATGGCTGGATCCCGTTCGAGCCCACGCCCGACGGTATCAGCACGCCGATCAACCGTCCACAAACGCTGGATCAGCTGAACGCTGCGCCGGCGGCGGTCCCGTCAGCGTCCGCCCGGGTCCCACCTGGCTTCAGAGAGCCGGGAGATACTGGCGCAGGCGCGGACGCGGGAAGCCCATTCGTCGATCTCTGGCGTCCGGTCTTGACCGCGCTCGGCGTTTTGCTGCTGCTTCTGGTCGTGGCGCTGCTGCTCGGGCTCCGCTGGTTGCTGGCGGTCCGTGACGTGCCGCGCATCTGGCGCCGGCTGCTCTTCCTTGGCAATCGACTGAATGTGCCGCGCCACGGGGGCGACACGCCCGAGGAGTTTGCCAGCAGGTTGGCGGCCTCGGTGCCAGGACTCGACACCGAGGTCCGACGATTGGCCACGCTCTACACGCGCGCCAGCTTTCGCCGTGGAGGCCTCGACGAAGATGAGCTCGCTGACGTACACGAGGCGTGGGCCACCGTTCGCGGGAGGTACGTGCGGCTGATGGCGAGGGCATGGCGCGACGCGCTCCGCCGGGGTCAGGTGGTCAGCGTAGAGGAAGACGCAACGTCAGGAAGTCGCGAGCCATCACGGCCCCGCTGACCACGCCGTTGCCGCCCCGGTGCGTGATGATGAAGCGCGTCGCCGGGTGGCGCTGCATCAGGCCCTCGACGTCCTTGCGCCCAAGGTGCATCTCCCCGCCTTCATCCTCGTAGGTCATTTCCGTGATCACATGATCGGACGCGCCGACCAGAGCTTCCAGCTGATCTGACATTTCGGCGTCGCCGCTGTAACCGAGGCGGACGCCGTCGCGCTCGATCGTGAAGCCGAGGCAATCGAATCGGCGGGCATGCTGCATTCGGTAGGCCCGCCCGCGACTCCCCGCCGCCTCGAAAGCATCGCCGCCGGCCAGCTCCTGAACGGTCAGCTGCAGCCGCTCCCAGCTGAAGCGACGCATCTCCTCGCCCCAGGCCAGATCGAGGAGTTGCTCGAGATAGGCGGTGGTCCCGGTCGGACCAAAGACGCGCAGCGGCGGCGATGGCTCGTGCATCAGGACGCGCCCCAGGATCAGCCAGGCGATCCCGAAAGTATGGTCGGCGTGAAAGTGGCTGAGCATCACCGCCTGCGGCTCGTCGAGCGACACGCCGGCCTTCGGCAGATGGACGGTGAGCGGA